>JAERRP010000338.1 GCA_016735415.1 Desulfobacterales bacterium
CGGTAGCGTTTATAACAGTTGATTGTAGGCGCCATAAAAATTGTGTTGGCCCTGGCGTGTTTGATTAAACCACCAATAAAGTTTTTGCAAAGCGCTGAAAGCTGATCTTCAGTTTCAGGATCGTAAAAGGCATTTTTTCCGGTTTTTTTATCAATGAGACTGATATGGAAATGAGAACCGGAACCGCTGGAATCAATAAACGGCTTTGTCATATTTGTGGCAATATAGCCATGTTGAAGGGCAACCTCCTTAATGCCGTGCCGGAATGTAAACGCTACATCGGCAGATTCAATGCCGTCCATGTAAAAGAGATTGATCTCCTGCTGTCCGGGACCATGTTCCGAGTTCTGGGTGATAATCCGGATGCCGGCCTGATCCATCTTGCGCATCAGGTCATAGGTAAAATCCATGTCCCAGTTATTTTTCAAGGTTACAAAGATGGGTTGCCCGGTATAAACAGGCTTTCGATTCTCGGCATCCAGCACATAGAATTCGAATTCATACCCGAGACGGCAGGTATATCCCAGTTTATCAAACTCATCGATTAATCTCTTAAGCTGGAGCCGCGGAGAGGCCATGGCCGGGGTGCCGTCATACCAGTACGGATCAACGATAATTTTTGCCGTGTTGGGTATCCATGGCAGGGACATAAAAGTTGAAAGATCGGGCCGTACACATTGATCCGCAAAGGCGATCTCTTCGGCATACCCCGTACCGGTGGGCACCATGGACTGGATGTCCAAGCCGAGCAGGCCCCCGTAAAAGTTCAATCCATTCTCGATATATTCCATGAATGCTCCGACCGGCACGGTCTTGCTCCTGGAAATGCCGTTCATATCCGGTTGTTCGAAACGGATAAACTCAATGGCGTTGTTTCTAATCTCTTGCTCGATGTCGCCGATCGATTTACCGTTTAAATTTTCCATAACCATTTTTCCTTTCTTCCACTTGTCAATGTTTAATAAAACAAAAAACTGGAAACTTTCGACAAAAATGTTTCACCATTTTTTGTTTATTATGAAGTCACCCTTCCGCTTGAAAAACCTATTCTGCGCTATTTTTCTATTTCGGTTTGATACGCAGACCGGTCGACGGGTCAAACGCCAACAGCATAGAACTGTTGATTATTTCAATGCCGACGTTTTGACCCGGAGAAATTTTTTGGGTTTCGGCGCTCTCCACAAGAAGTCTGAGTTCTGCCTCGTCATTACGCACCGTCAGTACGGATTTCAGCCCAAGAGGTTCGATATCGATGGAAGTCGCCATGATGTGTGCATTGGAAGGGTCGGCCAGTATAAGGTTTTCAGGACGAATACCGAGCTCAAAGTCGTGATGACCGGAGGTAAAAATTCTTTTGAACTGCGGTGGAACCGGCAGCCGTGCTGCCGCGGCTTTAATATATTCGCCACCGTCATCCGGCGCATAACCCGCTTTTATAATATTGATCTGTGGCTCCCCTACAAAGCGAGCGACATTACGGTCCGTGGGATCATCATAGAGCACCTGCGGTTCAGCAATTTGCGCCACGCGCCCCTCGCTGAGCATTACAACGGTGTGGGCGATCGCCATGGCTTCGTTAAAGTCAGGGGTAGCCAAAAGAAACGTGTATCCAAGTTCGCGTTGCAGTCGTTTCAACTCGGCGCGCAGCTCGATTCTCAGCATCGCATCCAAACTGGAAAGAGGTTCATCCAGTAAAAAAAGGTTTGGCCTGCGGATCAGCGCCCGACCCAGCGCAATCCGTTGCCGCTCGCCGCCGCTCATCGTCTTGGGCAACCGTTTTAAGATGTGGGAGATTTTCAGGGTGCTTGCCATCTCCTCAACTTTTTCTTCGATTTCACTCTTTGACTCGCCGGGTATGATGAGTGGACTGGCTATGTTTTCAAAGCCCGTTTTATTCGGATAGAGCGCTAGATTGTCGAAAATCATAGCGACATTCCGATCCTTGGGCTCCCATTTTCCAACATCCTGACCGGAAAGAATGATACATCCTGAATCCGGTCGGTCAAGCCCGGCGATCAAGCGTAGCGTTGTTGTCTTGCCGGCGCCGGCGGCACCGAGAATTACGGTCAGCGAAGCCTCGGGGACCGTAAAGCTGACATGATCAAGCGCGGGTTTTCCACGAAAACACTTGCTGAGATCGTCGATAACAAGGATGGAACGGTTTTGACCTTCAAGTAAGTCTAAATTTCTCATCAGCCCGGTATCCCTCCCATGCAAACATTAATCCTGCGGTTGGTGTCGCCATCGAAGAAAACCAGCGTATCGAGGTCAACAGCGATACCCGTTGTTGCGCCTTCTTTGGGGTACCCGACCGACGGCGCGACAACCTTCAATTGGGCTGATGCGACTTGAACGGTCAATACGACCTCGGGTCCCCGGGGTTCCGCGATCCGCACCTTTCCAACCAGTGGTGCGGTTTCCTTTGGCGCAAGTTGCAGTGATTCAGGTCTGATTCCGAGAGTGATCAACCCTTCCGGGACGACATTATCGGTTACCGATGTTTTGGCAATCGTTAAGGAAAAGGAGTCTTGCCTGAAAATTGCGGTACTCTCACCAATCTCAAGTCGCCCCCTTAACAAATTCATAGGTGGGGAACCGAGAAAACCTGCAACAAATACGTGTTCGGGTTTGTCGCAAATAACGGAAGTTTTTTCGACCTGTAAAATTTTGCCGGTCCTCATTACCGCTATGCGGTCGGCAAGGGATAGCGCTTCAATTTGATCGTGTGTGACGTAAATAATTGTGAGACCGATCTCGCTTTGCAATCGCCTGAGTTCTCTGCGCATCGCAAGCCGGGCGGCGGTTTCAAGGTTTGATAGCGGTTCATCCAGGAGCAGGATTTCCGGTTTGGTAATTAATGTGCGACCAATTGCGACTCTCTGAAGTTCCGAATTGCCGAGATCTTTCACTCGAGCGCCCAATCGATCCGTCATATCAATAAGTTCCGCAATCTCATCCACGGCCCGCACAATTTCAGATTTTGGCCTGCGACGCACGGCAAGCCCGAAAGCGAGGTTTCGACGTACCGTCATGGACGTGAAGACGGCATAATCCTGAAAAACGAGGCCCACATTGCGTTTGCCCGGCGGCACATGAAGAATCGACTGATCATCGATCTGGATATCTCCCGAAGTAGGTTCATCCAGCCCAACAATCATATTGAGCATCGTCGATTTTCCGCAACCCGACGGACCCAGCAGCGCAATCGTTTCACCGGCTTCAATGCTAAGGTCAATACCATCAACCGCAGCCACCGCGCCATTGTCGAATTCCTTTTTCAGGTTTACCAGTTTCAGCTTAGGCACCGTCATTGTTTTATCGCTCCGAAAGTCATGCCCCGAGCCAGATGAGATTGAATAAAATAACCGACCAAAACAAGCGGGGCCATTGCCAGAACCGCCAGAGCGGTTTGCACGCCGTATAGCGTCCCCGCTGTTGCGGTAACATACTTGGCGAGTTGCACTGGAATGGTGATGACATTCGTATAAGACAGCACGAGCGCGAACATAAATTCCGACCAATTGAGAATGAAAATAAACATTGTCGTAGCAAAAAGACCGCCCCGCATCAGTGGAATTGTAACGGCGAGGTGCGCCATGAACCGCGAACGACCGTCGATCATGGCCGCTTCTTCGATTTCACGAGGGATGTCTTCGACGAAGCTCTTCAGCATCCAGGTTGAAAAAGGCAGTGTAACCGCGACATAGATGGCAATAAGACCGATATAGCTGTCGATCAGTCCCACATAGGAGAACATGATCACAAAAGGCACCGCTATGGCGGCAGGAGGAAACATTCGACCGGAGAGAATAATCAATGGCGTTGCTTTGCTCCCGTTCCCGTATCGCGAAATGCCAATAGCGGAAAATAGACCGATTACCACTGACAAAACCGTAGCGATTACCGACGCAAAAACCGAGCCGAAAACCGCTTTGGTTGCCGCTTGGCTGACGCAGCCGACACCATATGCCCGCATCGCATCAGGATCAAACAGTGTTTGAAAATTGATGAAGGTAGGGTCTGACGGCACCCAGATTGCGGGCGACGCGTTCCAGTCGATTGGAGGTTTGATTGCAGTCATTACTATCCAGAAAACCGGAAACAGAACAATGACCAGCGCAACGCCCATTAAGAGCGCCATGGGGATGGAGAGCTTTTTCGAAAACATTAGCGACCGTCCTTTAAGAGTTGATCCCGCCCCGGCACAAGCAGGAAGTTGATCAGTACCAACGATCCGAGAAGCACAATGAACGCAGCAGCAGCGCCATAGGCAAGCTGGAAGTCGTTGAATGCCAGTTTGTAAATATACAGGCTGATGGTCTCGGTTGCGGATCCGGGACCACCCCGGGTCAGCATGAAAACTTCATCGAAAAGTTTGATAATTTCCATTGAGCGGACAACAAACGCGACAATGATGACGGGTTTCAGCATCGGCAGTATCACACGCCAGAACACCTGCCGCGGGCTGGCACCCAAAATAACCGCGGCACGAACGGGATTTTCCGGCACCGCATTCAATCCTGACAACAAAATCAGGAAGAAAAGAGGCGTCCAATGCCAGACTTCGGTGAGGATGACCGCAGTAATTGCAAAAGGAGCGTGCCTAAACCATTCTATGGTTGCCTGTGATCCAAACAGAAACTCGATAATTTGATTAATGGGCCCGTTCGATTGAAACAACATCCAGAATGTATACCCAACCACAACCGGAAGAATCATCATGGGAGTCAAAAAGGCGGAGAACAGCAACGACTTACCGCGAAACTCACGCAAAAATAAAACTGCCAACCCAAGACCAAAAAGGAATTCAAGCGACAAACAAGCCACGGAAATCAAAGCCGTACGTATGACCGCATATAAAAAACGCGTATCCCAGATCAGCAGTTCAGCGTAATTTTCAAATCCCACGAACCGGGCATCAAACAGCGAGCCGCGGGTCGGGGACCAATCCGTAAAACTCATATAAAGAGCGACCAGCAGGGGCACAACGAGAACCAGGACGGAAACAATTTGTCCGGGCATCGTCAAAAATCGCCCCAGCGCGCTGATCCCAATGCCGTATTTAGATGGCCCCCGCATGGATGTGCCGGCGGGAGGCATCGCATCGACTGTTTTTGCCGTTGCGCCGGATTGAAAGCAGGATAAAGTCAACTTATGGAGAATCGTCCGCATATCAGCCCCACTGATCCGCACCGCTCGCTTTTTTGATCGGATCCGCAAGGTTCTTGGTTAGAGCGAGCCACTATTTCTTTACCTTTTCCTTGCCTATACGGCGGGTGATTCGATTGCAGGCACGCGCGGCATGCTCAAGCGCTTTTTTGGGT
>JAERRP010000331.1 GCA_016735415.1 Desulfobacterales bacterium
GGTTACTAATATCGACAAATATAGGTCCTCCACCATTTGTTGACGAGCAACCTACTAGGTAAGCTACACTTTCATGGCCACCGAACTGGAAGCCGCACGCCAACTGGCGTTGTCGGCCGCCGCCATGAAAGACCGCGGGGAAAAATATACCCAGCGCGCCTCGATGGCCAAGCTGTTTGCTTCCGAGATGGTCAACCGGATCACGGCCAAGGCCATTCAGATTCACGGCGGGTACGGATTTACCAAGGACTACAGTGTGGAACGCTTTTATCGCGATGCGCGGGTCTTTACCATCTACGAAGGGACTTCCGAGATTCAGCGGGTGGTGATTTCCAATCAGATTCTGAAGGATAAGCGCCGGCCTTAAGATGAAACCGGCGCCGGCCGTCAGCCCGCCCTATGGGGGGGGGGGAATTCCGGCGGCCTCAGACTGGTGGGGATCAATCAAAAGAAAAACGTTTGCTATTGAACAGCGAAATGCAGGCGCGGACCATTTCCGGATCGTAGAGCTTGCCTTTGTTTTTGTCGATCTCGCCCAAAGCCACATCCACGCCCAATCCCGGTCGATAGGGCCGGTGGGAGGCCATGGCTTCCACCACGTCGGCCACGGTGAGCACACGGGATTCGGGCAGGATCTCGTCTCCGGCCACCCCCAGCGGGTACCCGCTGCCGTCTATTTTTTCGTGGTGCTGATAGATCATGGTGGATACATCCCATGGAAACTCGATATCCTTGACGATGTCATACCCCACCTTGGGATGTTCCTTGATCAGATTGAACTCGTTGACGGTCAAACGGCTGGGCTTGCTCAAAATCTCGGCCGGAACACTGATCTTGCCCAGATCGTGAATGATTGACGCCACGCGCACGGCCTCGATCTGGTCCTTTGTAAATCCCACTTCCTGGGCAATGGCCGTCGCCAGATCAGCCACCCGCCGCTGATGACCGGCTGTGTAAGGATCACGGGTCTCGACCGTGTGGGCAATCGCGCGGACAATGCCGTTCATGGCATTTTCCAGCTTGTTCATGCTCTGCTGGAGGGAATCGGTACGCTCGTCCACCATCTGCTCAAGATTGCGGCGATAGGAGCGGTTGGCGATTTCCAGGTCCCGGCGCCGAAAGGCGTTGGCCACGCTGATCAGAATGCCGTTACGGTCCATGGGTTTGATGATATAGTCATAAACGCCCAGTTCCAGCATGGATTCCGCCAGATGAGGATCGCCGATGGCCGACACCATGATGGCCGCTGTATCGGGATAAGCCTTGAGCACGAAACGGATGAAATCCAGACCTGATTCGCCTGGCATGTTGATGTCGCAGAGCACCAGATCGCTGGACTGCGCGGACAAATGATTGCGGGCCTGGGCGGCATTCTCAGCCGTGCGGCAGATATACCCGTTGGCCTCGAGGATTTTTTGAAGAAGCATCCGGATGGGCATCTCATCATCCACAACCAGAATCTGCTTGCGGGATCCATTGCCGCCCTTGATCACCCGACCGGAAGGCGCCTGCGGCTCAACCGATGCGCCCTCCTCAGGGATAGTATCAGATATAATTTCAGATAGTTGTATTTCCTGGTCCATTGATCGCAACGACCTCCTGCCTATACTTATCGGCCGTTTGCAGAATAAGTTTACCGCCGCCAAAGAGAAATTATTGAAAGCGTACAGGGGTGTCGATTTCTTTCGGACGGGGGCTGGAAGGGGTTTGCCGGATGGTCGATTCAGCCGGAATGACCCGTGAGGGACGGATGGCCGTGTTTCCGCGGCCGGAGCAGGCGTAGCCTTCGCTAGGCCGAGGATCGGTAAAGAGCAAGAACGAAGCCCGGGGACGAAAGATGCCCCTTCCGGATGGGCACTATTTGAAGATTTGACTGGCCAGCTCAATATCCTCCGGACAGAAAACAAAAAGACATTTTTCTTCCGGCGAGGACACTGAACCATAGATATAATTGATATTGATGCCGGCTTCCCCTAACTTGGCGGTCACTTCCGCCAGCGCCCCGGGCTTGTTGTCCAGTTCCAGAGCGATGACCGGCAGCATGTCGAAGATGTAATCGTTGCGTGAGAGCAAGTCCAGGGCGGCGTTGATCTTGCCGTCGGCGGGCAGAAGGCGTACCAGGGCATACTCGGCCGAATCTTTGCGCATGGAATTGTAGCTGGCCGCCGAAGCAATCCGTTTGAGGGATTTGCCGCGGGCCTTGAAAAGCGCCTGCACATAGCTGGAAGCGTCCTGGATCGTGATGGCGTCGATATTGATGTCGGCCTCGGCAAACAGGGTCGAGAGCTTGCCGAGCTCGCCGGGGGCGTTTTTCAGAAACAACGAAATTTCGGTTCGTATCATCATGGGTTCTCTTCCTTGTCGAATAAATCGTGAAACCACCCTAAAAAACCGGACGGTTGGTCCGCCACCATGGCACGACCTATACGGCAAAGCGTCAGGTGAGTCAAATCGTGGGTGGAAATTTGCTTTGACATTTGCGATCGATTTTTTAAAATGTCCTCCATTGACTTTCTGCCAGGAAACCCGGCGGATTTACGATCTGCGGACCCGATCATATCCTGGCTCGCGTTCGTAAACCCGACGCGCCCCGATGGAGCCGTGCGATGACACCTTTTCATCCCATGCGATTTTATGCCCGGCACGATTGCGGCCGGCTGACAAGGGCTATCCTATCCGTCGGGCTGATTGTGCTGGTGATCGGATGCCTGTCACGCCAGCAGGTGACGTTTCATGAAATGACCCGACCCGATCCGGCCAGCGCGCCCCGATCGATCGCCGTGCTGCCCTTTCAGAATGCCACCCCGCAGCCGGACCTGGGGTCTTTTGTCCGGCAAAGCTTTTACGCCCACCTCAGCCTCAGAAGCTTCCGCGATGTCGAACTGGCTGTGGTAGAACATGTCATAGCTGAACACGGCCTGGGGGTGGACACGCATTGGTCCGCAGACCAGATCCGAGTGCTGGGTGACTGGCTGGGTTGTGATGCTGTCGTGATCGGTGATGTCAACCGCTTTGAGCGCATTTATGCCGCGATCTATTCCCAGTTGAGTATTGGCGCAAGCGTTACGGTCTATGCCACGCGCACGGGGAAAAAGATCTGGAGCGACACCTACGTGGCCCGTCTGCATGAAGGGGACATCCCGTTAGGCCCCCTGGGACTGCCCCTGAGTGGCATCCGCACCGGACTCAATCTGCATGATCGCGAAATCGTCACGGCTGTCGACAAGCTCACGCGACATCTGGCCGCAAGCATACCGGACCATGGCACCAACAGGCCGGACAAGGCCGGCTACCGTTTCGAACTTCAGATCGGCGCATATCTGGATCACCAGTGTGCTTTGGATGAACGTGATCGTCTGCAAAAAAAGGGCTATCCGGCCAGTGTCCGGTCAGAAATCATGCCCGATGCCATCTGGCATCGGGTTGTCGTCGGCCCTTACCACGATGAAAACAAAGCCATCGAGGACCGCCAGGAGCTGGAATCCCTACTGTCCAACCGACCGCTGATTCGGCGGCGGCCGTTATAGTTGTGGCACATGCCACCGGACAGCAAGCCCTAAGCTTTGAGCGTTACCACCGGGCAGCCGGCCTTGAGGATGACATACTGGGCCGTGGACCCGAGGAGAATTTTCTGGGTGCGGGATTTCTTCTGGATGCCGATAAAAATGAAATCGACGCCGTTGTCGGCGGCGAATTTTACAATATCTTCTCCGGGCGACAGGCCCCTGACAAGCTGGTGGGTTTCACAGGAAAGGCCGGCGGCCTTGAGCGCTTTGTCGGCCTCTTCCAGGGCGAAATTGGCTTGGCTGACGGCTTCGGGTTTCTCCTTGGGCCCGCCGGTCATGGAGGTCACCAGGAGGATATGGGAACCGCGCGGCAAGGCCTGCTGCTTGGCCAGTTCAAGCGCCGCTATCGCCGCCGGGGTCGCATTGTAGGCCACCAGGTATTTCTTCTGTGTACTCATCGCAGTTCCTCCTGCATTTATCGCCGCCGTGAAACCTGATGTGTTTATCGGCTGAGGACGGTAGATTTTGATCTCAGGCAAGGCCGCAGCCATTTTGCAACCGCAGGCGTAGCTGTGCTACGTCGAGGATTGCACAATGGTGAGAACGCCGCATGGGGTCAAAAGATGCCGCCCTCAGCCGATAAACAGCTACATCCAGCGTTTGCGGCGCTTATACGACTTCACATCTTTGAAGGATTTCCGACCGCCGCCCTGGGTGATGCCCATATAGAACTCTTTGACATCCGGATTATCGCGCAACTCTTTGGACGGGCCTTCCAAAACGATTTTGCCGGATTCCATGATGTAAGCGTAATCGGAAATCTGCAGGGCAATCTTGGCGTTCTGCTCCACCACCAGGATCGTCGTGTCCAATTCCTGGTTGATCACTTCGATATTGCGAAAAATCTCCTTCACCAGCAGGGGCGCCAGACCGAGGGAGGGTTCGTCCAGCATCAGCATCCTGGGGGCCGCCATCAGCGCCCGGGCAATCGCAATCATCTGCTGTTCACCGCCGGAGCAGTATCCGGCCATTCGATGGGTAATTTCCGAAAGGCGCGGAAACTGCTTGTACATCTGCGCGTGGTCATTCCGGATATTGCGGCTGCCGTCCTTACGGGTGACGGACCCCACCCGGATGTTCTCGTCCACGGTCAGGTGTTTGAACACCCGCCGCCCTTCGGGCACCATCACGGCCCCCTGCCTGACCACATAGGTTCCCAGGCGATTGGTGATATCCACATCGTTGAATTTGATGTGGCCGTCCCGGATAAATCCGTTTTCCGGCTTGAGCAACCCGCTGATGGCCCGCAGGGTCGTGGTTTTACCGGCCCCGTTGGTGCCCAGCAGCGCGACGATGCTGCCCTGGGCCACATTGAGACTGACCCCCCGCAACACCTGAATGATGTCGTTGTAGACCACCTCGATGTTGTTAACTTCGAGCAGTTTTTCCGAATTCTGTTTGTCCATAAGGCCGTTTTCTATTTCCAGGTGAAGACCGTGCGCCCATGCACCTTCAACCATCCGGTCTCAGCTTCGGCCCAGGGGGCACAGGAACATACGGCCGACCCGGCGAACCGGGCCGGCCGCCGGCGATTTATTTAATTTTGCTCGTGTACTCCGGAATAAACGGTTTGCCCACTGATTTGAACTCTCCGTTTTTGACTGCGTACAGCTGCAAGGTATCAACTCCGGCCTTGTCGGTCTTGGAATAGGTCACCGGCCCTACCGTTGTAACCGGATAAAACGCATTAATACCGTTCATGGCAAGCAATTCTTCATAGAGAACGTCTTTGGTGATTTTTTCACCCCGAGCCTTTGCACGCAGAATCACTTCGGTAGCAACCTGGGCCACCATAATGCCATTGGCGTAGTTGTGTGAATTGGCGAATTTATCATCCCGTCCGTATTTTTTGGCCAGGGCCAGCTGGGCATCGGTACCCACACCGGGCTCAGATGTAATAATGTATGAAGTCGTCCAATAGAAATTCTCGGAAGCCGGGCCGGCCAATGCCACCAGGTCATTGCCACCGGTGTAGTGACATCCCGTGAAAGTGATCTTTCCATTCTCACCAAAGGTTTTAGCGACCATCCCCAGGCGACTGGCATCTTTCAGCATGGTGGCAACCGGAGACTGGATGGTCTGGCTGATGACGTACTGGACGCCTTTGCTTTTAAGACGCTTCAACATGGCGGTGTTGTCCAGGTCTTTGCCATGCTCGACCACTTCCACGATCTCCATGTTGAGGCCGGCGGCAACGGCTTTTTTGACATCCGATACAGGGGCCCGACCAAAGGCCGAAGGATGGATGAACAAGGCTACTTTCGGGGTGCCGCCTTTGTGATTCTTGACGATGTATTCAGCAAGCCCGATGGCCTGGGCCGAATAAGAGGCAATGGGCAGGAAGATGTAGCTGGAATCCACCAGGTTGCCGGCATGGAAAGAGGCCGGTATGGTGGCCATCTTCTCCTCGTCAAAATCTTTTTTCAAGGCCAGGGTGCTGCCGGTGGAGTAGTTGAGGTAAAAAACAATGCCCTGATCCATAAAATCTTCAAAATTCCGTTTGGTTATCTCGGTCTTGTACTGGTCGTCCCTGATGGTACAATCGATTTTGTCATCGCCTAAAATTTTCATGTCGTTGACATAACGAAAATAGTCTTCAGCGCCTTTTGAGTAAGGGTCACCCGCATCAGAGGTCGGTCCGGTAATGGCCAGGGACAGGCCCAGCTTGTACACCTCGCCGGCCTGGGCCTGGAAAGCAAACGCAAACACGAGCATAAACGAAAGCAAAATCTTAAAAATTAGCATTTTTCTGTTTTTCATATTTCCCCCTTTGGTGTGGTTGCCAGTTGTCGGTAATATCAGGGCTTCCCGCCCTGCGCTAACCTATATTGACATATCTATAAGTCTCTTCTGTCCTGACATTCATCCTGTCGGTCGGAGGATCAGTAACGGAAGGGCC
>JAERRP010000423.1 GCA_016735415.1 Desulfobacterales bacterium
GGGCGTTTGTAGGTGCAACTGCTTTCAGCCGTTTCTGATCCAGCGCTTTGGCCGGCGAACGTTTGGCACGGGCCGTCGGGGCCCGTTTCTTTTTGGTGCGCGCAACCGTCCGCACCACGGATTGCGATGGACCGGTGGTCCTGGCGTCTGTACCCCGGGGGGTTGCTTGAGGGGATGCCGTTTTCTTCCTGCTTTTAGCCGGTTTTGTTTTGGGCACCGAATGCTTTTGGGTTGCCGGCGGCTTTTTGGATTCGGCCTTAACGGTTTTCTTTTGGTCTTTTAGGATCATGGGGCCTTACTCTGGTCGCTAATCGAAGATATTTATTCTGTCACTGATCGGCAGGCAAGATTGCAGGATGCAAGGCGGGAATCCATACGCTTTGGTTCGCTGAATGAAATACCGCGGTTCGATCAAATGCCACTTGTCCCGATTCGATTTTTATGGACAATGAAAAAAGCTTATGCTAACGAGCGATTTCATTCATTCAGGCCGCCGAGACGGAATGCGGAACTGGCGTGACAGCACAATTACGCACGCCCCCTCAGACGTCATCCCTGCGGATCCTGCATGCAGCCCTCAAAGCGGACGTTCTTTCTGCATGGCTATCGGCGACAGGGTATTCATTTTTTTTCGACGTCCGATGAAATGCGCCTGTAGCTCAGCTGGATAGAGCAACGGACTTCTAATCCGTAGGTCGCAGGTTCGAGTCCTGCCAGGCGTACCATCAACTTCCCGATCAATCAATCCGGATTGTTGGCTTGCTCTCGATGCTGACCCAACGCCAGTGAATGCAGCCCATTTATAGCTCGGGACCACTCGAGCCTCCTGATTCAATAGAATTCGAAACATAACACGATCATTTAAGATATGTCAAAGGTATTTCGCTCCGACTAACTTTCCAGAATGACGGTCAGGGCCAATCCATTATTTACAATGGCGCTCTGAATTGATACAAAACGGAAAACCCCTCAAGGCGATCGACGGCGCCGGTTGCTGCAGGGCAGGCGATTTACTTTACATTCAACATGCCGGCATTCGGTCCTGGCCGGCAACTGAAACAAAATAGCTGAGATGAGCAACCGCAACAACAAGGACGAAAATTCGGAATTCCGGAGCCTGTCATTTGACGTTTGTACGGTCAAAGCCCTGATGGCTTCAACCCATCGCTATAAAACCCTTTTCGAAAGTGCCGGCGACGCCATCTTCGTGATGGATTTTAAAGGTCAGATTATCGACGGCAACCGGGTTGCCTGCGAAAAGCTCAAATTATCCCACCAGGATATGATCAACAAAACGACGATGGAAATCATATCCCCCGAGCATGCCCCCTTCTGGCCTGAGCGGATGAAGGAGCTCCGCCGTCTGCGACACATTATCTTCGAAACGGCCATCAACGCCGACGATGGTACCATCGTGCCGGTTGAAACGAACTGCCGGGCGATCGAGTACGACAACCAACCGGCCGTCCTCACCATCGCCCGTGATATTACCGAACGCATCGAAGCCGAAAAGGAGAAGGCCAAGCTCCGTTCCCAGCTCCGTCAGGCCCAGAAGATGGAAGCCATCGGAACTTTGGCCGGCGGCATCGCCCACGACTTTAACAACATTCTCCAGTCGATCTTCGGCTATACGGAAATTGCCGGGATCCATGTCAACCAGGGCAAGAACCCCAGCGAAGCGCTGGACAACATCCTTACCGCCAGCCAGCGCGCCAAAAGTCTGATTAACCAGATACTCTCTTTCAGCCGCCAGAGCGAACAGGAAAAACAGGCCGTCCAGATCAACCTGATCGTGAAAGAAGTTCTCAAACTGATCCGGGCGTCGTTGCCGGCCACGATCGAAATCAAGGGAACCAATCTCAACAACAATGCCGTGGTGGAAGCCGATCCCATTCAAATACACCAGGTCATGATGAACCTGTGTTCCAACGCCCATCATGCCATGCGGGAACACGACGGCGTACTTGAAGTCAACCTGGCCGATATCGAGATTGACAGGGAAAAAGCGGCCCATTGCGGCGGCATCAAGGAAGGCCCTTACGTCGAGCTGACCATCAGGGATTCCGGTTACGGCATCCCTCCCGAGTACATGGACCGCATTTTCGACCCCTATTTCACATCTAAAGAAAAGGGGGAAGGCACCGGCCTGGGTCTGGCGGTGGTTCACGGTATCGTCAGCGCCCATGGCGGTGCCATCACGGTCGAAAGCGAAGTCGGTCACGGTACGGCCTTTCACATCCTCTTTCCCAAAAAGAACCAGGTTGCAGCGGCAGGCAAAATGGTCTCCGTATCGACGCCCGTGCGCCAGGAGGGTACCGAAAGTATTCTTTTCATAGACGATGAACCCGCCCTGATCGAAATCGGCAAAGAGATCCTCTCCTCCCTCGGTTACCAGGTGAAACCCTGCACCTCCAGCAACGAAGCCCTGACCCTCTTCAAGGAAAACCCCCAGCGATTTGATCTGGTCATTACCGACTTGACCATGCCTAAAATGACGGGTGATCTGCTGGCCAAGGAACTCATGCGGATTCGGCCCGAACTACCGGTGATCCTGTTTACCGGTTACAGCGATCTCGTGTCACGGGAACGTTACAATTCCCTGGGTATTCGGGATTGTCTCATGAAACCGCTAACGCGCCAGGATCTGTCCGAGTCGATCCGCCGGGTACTTGATCATGCGCCCGAACAGAAGGAAGAACCGCCGGCCCAGGAATAAAGATGAATACCTTTTTACACGTGATGAAACTGGCTGCGGTCCTGGTGGCGGCCATCATGCTCGGCAACTGGTTTCTTTCTGAAATCAGATCGGCCCGGGCCCATCAAAAACCCTGGTACAGACCCTACCTTTCCCTGCCGGGTATTGCCATCCTGCTGATTGCCATCGTTCTGCCAGTGGCCATTTGGTATTGGCGGCCTGAATGAAATTTTCCGCCGTCAAACGCCGGCGGCCATCATTCACGCTTCGCCGGACGGTGCTTCAGATGCGCTGGCCGCTTCGGATCGTTCGTCCCGCTCCCACAGATAGCGCCCATACTTGTAGTACCCCATCACGTTCGTCATGCGCGGATCGGTTTGGGCCGGTGGGGTACGGATGTTGCCGGTAATAAGCGGCTGGAGGTGGGCAAAAAGCTCTTTGCACCCGCCGCCCGTTATAAGGATCGTTTCGATATCCCAATCCCCCGACCAAATCCGATCCAGATCGCCGGCAACGGTGGCCGCCAGCTGGGTGTAAATCTGGTCCCGGATTTTGCCAAAATTAAAACCCTGCCCCCGCATCTTGATGGTCCCTTTTTGAACAGCGCGGTAGAGGCGGTACAATTCCACGTTGACCCCGCTGTTTTCACGCAATTTATTGGCGATGACGGCATAGGCCTTGGAAATGCCGGTATCCATGGTCCGGCTGCTGCGTTCGACATAGCGCAGTCGATCGATCACGGTATAATCCGTGGTTCGAAAACCGATATCGACGATACCGATTTTCTGCCGGGCCAGGTCGGTATCGACAATCTTGCCGCTGTCGTTCATCAGCAGATTGAGGACACTGCCCATGGGCTGGGGCAGCAGCTGCACACGGTCGATCTGGATCTTTTTGGTGATGCGGCCACCGTCCGGGCTGTGGTAGGTAAGCGTGTGCCGCCCCTTGAGGGCGTCCCGAAAACGGTCATGGTACTGTTTGTAGAAGCCGACCGGGAGTCCGGATACAATACTGACCGGTGCTTCCGGAGATTCTTCCGTTTTGAGGAAGAGACCGGTCACCGTCAATGCAAAAAGCCGCGCGAAATCGGTGATCATGCGTTCCTGATCAAGCGTAAAGGCCACGGCATCCGATTGCTGTTCGGCCAGATCGCCGATAAAGTAGGATTTGCCGTCCAGGGTCACATGGAAATACTCGGTCAGCGATCGCTCCTGGAAATCGACCCAGAACTGAATGTCGGTGGCGTCGCCGTATATGGATTTGAAGATGACCGATTCCTGACCGTTCGTGGCTTTGGTAAATCCGAAACCCACATCGATACCGATGATTTGCATGCCGGCCTCCCTGACCGTTGGAGATGGAAGAAATTGTCGACATCTATCGCGAGTGCCCGTCCATAAATGGCATCTTGCGGTCCCGGACGGCGTTCTCACGCTTTCGAAATCCTCGACGTCGTGCCGCTGCGCCTGGAGTTAACTGTCAACCATTATGTCTATCGAATTGGCGGGGCGAAGTCAAAACCGACACCGGCGGATCATGCCGATCGACGGCCGCCCCCGGCGATCGCCATGATCCGGAAGGGCAACTCGATGATAAACTCGAGGATAAATCCCGCCAGAATCAAAACGATAAAGGCCGGCCGTTTGAGAAAACGAACTCTTTCCCGGAATTTTGCGATTTGGTCTGACATGTTGTATCCTTTAAAATGTTTTGGCCCCGCGCCGAATCGTTGGCCCGGGCGGCGGCATGCATACCACCTCGATGGAATAAACGCAAGATCACTTCCACCTGCCGGCCAAACATCCCCTGGAATTGACAGCGGCCTTGTGGCGTGGTTGAGTGTAAATCAACCATACATCCGGCAGGAGGTGTTTCATGAGCATCAACCGTATGAATCTTGTTTTTCTCGAAAACCTGGAATGGTTCGACGAAACCGGTCAGGCGCTGGTGCATCGCCTTCCCGCGGAAGGTTCCGGAGAAATCAAGTACGGCGCCCAGATGACCGTGCGGGAGAATCAGGCGGCCGTATTTTATTACAAGGGCAAGGCCCTGGAAGCCTTCGGCCCCGGAAGACATACCCTCAAGACGGGGAATATCCCCATCCTGACCAAAATCGCCAGCCTGCCCTGGGGCATGTCCAGCCCGCTGCGGGCCGAAGTTTATTTCGTCAACATGAAGACGTTCACCAACCTCAAGTGGGGAACCCGCGATCCGGTGGCCTTCAAGGACTCGGAACTGGGGCTCATTCGCCTGCGGGCTTTCGGTGTTTTCAATCTGCGTATCCTGCAGCCGGTTCTTTTTATCAACCGCATGGTCGGTACCCAGGGGATCTACACCACCGAAGCCATTGAGGAATATCTCAACCGGGTGATCGTTTCGCGTTTCAACGACTACATGGGCGAAACCCTCGATTCCATCATTAACCTTCCCTCGCAGTATGACGAGTTGTCACAAGGACTGGTCAACCGGCTTCAGGAGGATTTCAGCCATTTCGGCCTCGGATTGACGCATCTGTACATCAACGCCGTGACCCCCCCGCCCGAAGTGCAGAAAGCCATCGACGATCGCAGCCGCATGGGGGTTTTTGACGACATGAACAAGCTCATGCAGATGAAAGCGGCCATGGCCATGGAAAAGGCGTCGGAATCCGAAGGTGATGCTGGGGCCGGGGCCGGCATGGGGGCCGGTATCGGACTCATGCTGCCGGCCATGTTCGCCCAGTATTTCGGTGGAACGGCCGGGGCCCAAGCACCGCCGACCATGGCCGCCAAATGCCCGGAATGTCAGGGTCCGATCTCCGCCGATGCCCGCTTCTGCCCGCACTGCGGGCACCAGCAGCTGATTTTTCGGAAGTGCATCCAGTGTGGCAAGAACCTGACCCCCAACGCGCGCTTCTGTCCGCGTTGCGGTCAGGCGGCGGAAGAAAAACCATCTCCGCGCGCATGCGGTCAGTGCGGCGCCGAGAATTTGAGCGATGCGGTCTTCTGCGTGGCCTGCGGTGAAAAACTCTAACCTGCGCATCGATTATCAGTGCCCCCAGTGCGGCGCGCCGGCGGTGCTCTCCGAGACCGACCGCCTTTTCACCTGCGACTTCTGCCGGGTGAAATCCTATTTGCTGGAAAGCGGGTTTTTCCGCTATCAACTGCCCCATAAAGCGCCCCCCAACCGCGAACTGATCTATTTCCCCTACTGGCGCTTCCGGGGCATGTTGTTCGCTTACAACCCCCAGGGGGTCGCGCATCGGTTTGTCGATGTCAGCCAGCAGGCGGCCCCTTCCGCCCACTTTCCGGTTTCGGTCGGACTGCGCAGCCAGGCTCTTAAGCTGCAGTTTGTTTCGCCGGACCTTCCCGGCCATTTCATCCACCCCACAACCGACGCGCAGGCGGCCCGAGAGCAGGTGGCGCAGCGCTTTCGTCAGGAATTTCCGCCGCCGGTTATCCACCAGGCGCAAGTGGGCGAATCCCTCAGCATGATCTATGCGCCCTTTTATTTTCGCAACGGTCTGGTCGATGCCGTTCTGAACAAGCCCACGGGCAGCAACCTTGCCGCCGATGTCCTCCCGGAAGAATTCCCCGGCGGGGCGCCGGACTGGCGCCTCCGATTCCTGCTGCCCCTCTGTCCCGGCTGCGGCTGGGACATGACCGGGACGCGTGATGCGCATGTGCTTACCTGCCGCAACTGCCAGTCCCTCTGGCGCCCGGGCCGCAAAGGATTCGAACCGGTCGGTTTTGCCCGGATCGCGTCCCGGACATCCGACTGTGTCTACCTGCCCTTCTGGCGCATCAAAGCAGCGGTAAAAGGGCTTCAACTGGAGAATTATGCCGACCTCGTCCGCGCCGCCAACCTGCCGCGGGCCATTCAGGATGGCTGGGAAAACCTTCCCTTCCGCTTCTGGGCGCCGGCTTTCAAAGTCCGGCCGGGGGTTTTGCTGCGCCTGGCGCGCGCCTTGACCCTGGCACCCCCGCCCACCGCGTTGGAACCCAAAATCCCCACCCGGGCGGTCCATACGGCCAATCTCCCCGTCAAGGAAGCGCTGGATACCATCAAAATCAATCTGGCCGGTTTTCTGCGGCCGGCCAGTCGTGTTCCGGAACTGCTGCCGTCGATCGATATCCAGGCCGAAAAATACCTCCTGGTCTTCCTGCCGTTCGAGGAGCGCCAACACGACCTGGTCAACCCGGCCCTCAGCCTCGCGGTCACCAAGTCGCATTTGCGGCTGGCCGCCAATCTATAGAAGAGGAATCGAAACAGAATTTCCCGACGCCTGGTGGTTCCGGCTGTTTCAGCAGGAATTCAGTTCATAGCCGGCATCGCGCAGGGCCTGCTCAACCTCGGCCACATGGGAATCGCCGCGGGTTTCCATTTCGAGTTCAACCACGGTGATGTTGATCGGCAGGTCCTGGCGGCTGCGGTTGTGATAGATATGCAGCACATTGGCATTCCGGCCGGCAATGACATCCAGCAGCCGTGCCAGCGCGCCGGGCACATCGGGGCGTTCAACCCCCGCCCGCATGATGCGTCCGCTTTGTGATAATCCCCGGCTGATGATGCGACCCAGCAGAGGACTGTCCAGATTACCCCCGCTGATCAGCAGAACGGTTTTCTGACCCCGGGCGAGCGTGACGGCACCCCCCATGAGCGCGGCCAGCGGAACGGCCCCGGCCCCCTCGGCCACAATTTTCTTGCGTTCCATGAGAAGCAGAATGGCGGCTGCAATCCGGTTTTCATCGACGCATACGATTTCATCCGCCAGATCGCGGATGATTTCAAAAGGGAGTTGTCCGATCTGACGGACATTGATCCCGTCGGCGATCGAGGCCCGGCTTGGAACAGTTGTGATGTGTTGCTTTTTCAAGGCCGCGGAAGCCGAAGGACAGGCCGCCGCCTCCACACCGATGATCCGGACCGCAGGCCGCAGTTCTTTGGCCGCCAGGGCAATTCCGGCCATGAAACCGCCCCCGCCCACCGGCACCAGAATCGTATCCACCTCCGGCAGATCCTCCATGATTTCCAGGGCCACCGTGCCCTGACCGGCGATGATCAGGGGGTCGTCGAACGGATGAATGAAAGTGCGCCCTTCCCGGGCCAGCTTGAGGGCGACGTCGATGCTGTCCGAAACCGTTTGACCCTGCAACACCACCCGGCCCCTGTATATGAGGGTCGCTTCTTGCTTGGAAACGGAGTCCCCCTGCGGCATGATGATGGTGGCCGCAACGCCGGCCCACCGGGCCGCCAGGGCCACGCCCTGGGCATGATTGCCGGCCGAGGCGGCCACAACGCCTAACGGCGGCAGGTGGTCGCGATGGGCCGTAATGGGGTTCAGAGCGCCCCGGATTTTGAACGAACCGGTTTTCTGAAGATTTTCCATTTTCAGGTAGATCTGACCCGCAAACATCTGACTGAAGGCCGGTGAGAAAACCAGCGGGGTTCGCAGAATACGATCGCGGATACGGCGATCGGCTTCATAGATATCAGCTATCGTCAACATGGTTGACACTCCCGGAAAATGGCGGCCTAAGGGAACCTACTGTTCCGCGGGGCCTTTAGCGTGAGTCGCGAATGATGCCGCGCGAACTGCATCCGTCAACTTTAACGACCACGGGGCGGTCCAGTCGGATGTGGGACAGAAACCGTGTCACCCGCATCACAGGGTGTGATGCGAACCAGCCGGGCTGGATAAAATCGGCGCTGTCCGCGATGATGTTGAGATAGCTCATCCCCAGAGAGGTCAGGTTGTGAAAAAAATGGGACCCCTGGGACGGATCGGCTCTGAAGGCCGCATGGGTCGTTTCGACAATGACGGCCGCGCCCGAAATATCGGCCCAGTTTACCGGTATGCCCAGCCAGGGATCGGCCGATCCCCAGCGTCCCGGGCCGATCAGCAGGTAGTGCCGGCCGGCTTGGGTCAGCTCGGCATTCATTCGTGCGATATCTTTTGCGATTTCACGTGTTTTGGCCGGATCAAAATCTGCCGGTTTGACATAAAGGATATCGGTCAAATCACTGTTGACGCCATTGCCCAGTGCATTTTCCGAATAGCAGAAGGCATGTTTGCGTTCTTCGCTCTGGATGGCGACTGCCGAGAATTCCGCCCGGCCGGCCATGGGCCGGATCTGAAGAATCGACAATTGCGGCCGTCCGTTCCCGTCCGCGGGGTTGTGAATACAGAACTCGATATCCACCGGCCGTCCCAGTCCGCGCTGCCCCACGTCAAGCAGTTCCTTCAGGATCTCCGCCAGGGGCAGGGCGTCATATTTCAACAGGGGGGCAAACGTAACCACCGGATAGCCGCCGGCAACGGCAGCATCTTTGATGCGGTGTTCTTCCGGCAGGTAGGTGCTGGTGCTGAGTCGCATCAAATCCGGATGGTCGCTATCACCGATCTCCCGTTTGGCCAGGGTAGCATTGGTATCGATGCCGAGCTTCAGGGGGGAAGACTGCATCTTCAGCCCATAGAAATAGCGCTGGGCGTTGTCCAGAATGTCGTCCACGGTCGAGAACTGGGGTAGATTCTGGGGATGGCGGGGGCAGAAACGCAGCGCGCGCTCGCCATCAACCACCGTTTGGCCCAGTCCTACGGCAATATTGGCGATTCCGTCTTCGGGCTGCATGGGGGCGATCGGGTAGAAATTGTAGGATTGCGCCACTCCGGAAATCACGGGGAGATACAGATCGTCGCAGAACTGCCCCACCAGACCCTGAATCACCACGGCCATTTTTTCCTCGTCCGGTTTTTGCCGGGTGCGTTCCGCAAAAGCGCGCGGCTCTTCGAAAAAGGTCGACGCGTAGATCAACTTGATGGCCGTCAGCAGTTCATCGAGGCGCACCTGACGGTCGGGATGGTCGTTGGGCAGCATGTAAGTCCGGTATATCCCGGCGTAGGGACGCGATAGCGAATCCTCCAGCAGGCTCGACGAGCGAACGGCCAGAGGATTTTCCACGCGGGTCAGATAGGCGTCCAGATCTTCGACCACTTTCGCGGGCAGCGGTGCCGCCTTGAACCGTTCGGCAATTTCTTCATCGCGCCTGCGGGTGCGGGAACGGACCTGCAAATCATTGGTTTCGACGAAGGCCTCGAAGATGTCGGTCGTCACCACCAGCGCCCGGGTAAGGACAACATCCACTTGCTGTAATTCACGAAGCCAATCATCCTTCGAATTAAGTGACGCCACCACAAACATCACAC
>JAERRP010000135.1 GCA_016735415.1 Desulfobacterales bacterium
GCTACTACGCCAGCAGCACATGCATAGCTGCTACGCAGGCAAAACACTCAAGATGCCACCATGACCCTGGAGAGGGCCCTGCACTTTATCCGCGAAGACGAGATAGTGGAAGTAACCCCCCAATCCATCCGCCTGCGCAAAGTGGTCCTGGCCGCGGGCGCGCGCCACCGCCTGCGAAACCGCAAGTAAAAGCCATCCCAACCATGTTGTTTAACCCCATCTGTGCGTCGGGCCTTCGTTTCAAGATGCTTGCCTTTTGGGGGAAAATGGCTAATGCTTTCCCATTCCCCTGTCCGTTCGTTTCACGAGCCTGCCGCCGGCTTTGCGCGGCTGATCCTTTTCCCGCCGAAAGGAGCGTTGCATGCGATACGACGATGAGGCCCTGCGCTATCACAAGGAGCCCCGCCCGGGTAAAATCGAAGTGGTTCCGACCAAACCGTTTATCAGCCAGACCGATCTGAGTCTGGCTTATACCCCCGGGGTGGCGGCACCTTGCCTCAAGATCAAGGAGTCGCCCGACTGCGCTTTCGACTACACCAACCGGGGTAACCTGATCGCGGTCATTTCCAACGGCACGGCCGTCCTGGGTCTGGGAGCCATCGGTCCCCTGGCCGGCAAGCCGGTCATGGAGGGCAAGGCCGTTCTCTTCAAACGCTTTGCCAATATCGACGTTTTCGATATTGAGGTCAACACCACCGACCCGGACGAATTCATCCGCACCGTCAGACGGTTGGAGCCCACCTTTGGCGGCATCAATCTGGAAGACATCAAGGCGCCGGACTGCTTCTATATCGAGGAACAGCTCCGGGAGCAGATGAGCATACCGGTCTTTCACGACGACCAGCACGGCACGGCTATCATCTCCGCGGCCGCGCTTTTGAATGCGGTGGAACTGGTCGGCAAGCGCCTGCCCGACTTGCGGGTGGTCATCAATGGGGCCGGGGCGGCCGGGATCGCCTGCGCCCGGCTCTACATCCAGTTAGGCATCCAGTCCGCCAACCTCATTATGGTAGATTCCCGGGGGGTTATTCACCGCGGGCGCGAAGGCGGCATGAATCCCTACAAGGCCTCCATGGCCAATGACACCACTGCCCGAACACTGGCCGAGGCCGTGGAAGGGGCCGACATGCTGGTGGGGCTTTCCGTCAAGGGAGCCTTTACACCGGACCTGCTGGTCCGCATGGCGCCCCGTCCGATTGTCTTCGCCCTGGCCAACCCGGACCCGGAGATCGACTATCACGACGCCAAGGCGGCCCGGCCAGACGCCATCGTGGCCACCGGCCGTTCCGATTATCCCAACCAGGTCAACAACGTGCTGGGATTTCCCTTTATCTTCCGGGGCGCTCTGGATGTGCGTGCCACCGAAATCAACGAAGCCATGAAGGTTGCCGCCGTACGCGCCCTGTCCGATCTGGCCCGGGAGGACGTGCCCGATGCCGTAATCCGGGCTTACGGGGGCAAGCCTATCCGTTTTGGTCCGGATTATATCATTCCCAAACCCCTGGATACCCGCGTGCTGCTCAAGGTGGTACCGGCCGTGGCCAAGGCGGCCGTCCGCTCGGGGGTGGCCCGAAACAAACCCCCGGACCCCGGGGAATATGTCCGGCGTCTGGAGGCCAGCCTGGGGCCGGAGCGCGAAATCATGCGCAAAATCATCATCCGGGCCCAGCAGGCTCCCAGACGCATTGTTCTGCCCGAGGGCCATCATCCGGTGATTATCCGGGCCGCCTATCATGCCGCCAAAGAAGGGATTGCGGTTCCCATACTGCTGGGCCAGCCGGAGAAAATTCGTGCCAGGGCCGACCGCCTTCAGATTCCGCTGGACGGGATTTCCCTCATGGATCATCGCGACAATCCGCACATCGAGGATCTGGCCGTCAAGCTTCATCGCCTGCGTCAGCGCAAGGGCTGGTCGATCACGGAGACCCGCAGCCAGTTGCGCAATCCGTTTGTATTCGGGGCCATGATGGTTCGCGAGGGGCTGGTGGACGGCCAGGTTCACGGCATGGACCAGTCTTACCCCAACGCCATCCGCCCGGTGCTTCAGGTGATCCCGCTGCGTTCCGGCGTGGCGCGGGTGGCGGGGCTGACCATGGTCATCCTCAAGAATCAGACCCTGCTGTTTGCCGACACCACGGTCAACATCGACCCGGATGCTGAGGCCCTGGCGGAGATCGCCGTCCTGTCGGCCGAGATGGCCGCTTTTTTCGATATGGCCCCCCGGGTGGCCCTGTTGTCCTATTCCAACTTCGGCAGCGTGCGCAACGGCCAGACCGTCAAAATGGCCCAGGCCGCGGAACTTGCCCGCCGCAAGGTTCCGGACCTGGTGGTGGATGGCGAGATGCAGGCCGACACAGCCGTGGTAGACAGCGTGATGGCCGGTGAATTCCCCTTCAACCGTTTGGGGCAGGCCGCCAACGTGCTGGTATTCCCGGACCTGAATTCGGGCAACATCGCCTACAAACTGCTCGAACGGCTCGGGGGCGCCAAGGTGGTTGGTCCGCTGCTGGTGGGAATTTCACGGCCATTCAACGTCCTGCCCCGCAATACCGACATGGAGAACGTGGTCAACCTGATCGCGATCACCGTGGCCCAGGCTCAGAACATCCACCAGGATAACATCGGACACGTTCATGCCGGGCGTCAGTGAAAGTAGAACAGAGGAAAATGAACCTGATGGCGATCGGCAGGGGGAATTGCCGCAAGAACGGTATCGGCATTGAATTCTCTTCACCCGATACGGCCACCGCCCGTCCTCCGTATTGACTTCAGGACGTTCGCCGTGCAACAAACGAACGGCACCCGCATTGGTGTCTAAACCCAAGCTCCGTGGAGAGATCGTTTTATGAGCGTACGCGCTTTTTTTCGAGAACTGAAATCTGAGAACCCCCGATTCGAACGTGCTGAAAAGTGGATGCGGTACGCCGGCTATGGCTGTCTGGCGGCCGCCGTCTGGAATTTCGGCTTCGGGTTGTTTGCGGATAGGGCCGTTTTGCCCCATTTCTGGAATCTTGGTCTGGGGGTTTTGGCGGCGGCCGGCCTGGCCTTTGTCTTTTCGGCCCGTGCTCTGGCGCGGACACGCCTTGCGGGCACCTGGCTGGGACAGCTTGGGATCGTGTTGCTCCTGGCGGTGATGACCGGGTTCATGTACTGGATGATCATTATGCCCGGCGGTCAGATGGCCGCGCCCGCAGGCGGGGGGGATGCGCCGCCATCGGCCCTGAAAGCCTTCTTCGGCATTTTTCTGGCCTTTGTTTTTTTCCAGTTCGCCTTTCCGGGAGTCATGATCATGAAGTATCTGGAGCGGTTGAAAACCGCCGGTCGTCCCGGAAGTTCCAAGCCGGTTGCCGACGATTGACCATTTTTCGGCCTGAACGAATTCATGCAAGCGCGCGATGGCACTGACATGTATGCCTGTGGCTTGTGCCGGGCAGACCTGCCGTGCCTGGATCATATTCCGGGGCTGGAAGAAAGATAGACGTGCGCACAGGATAGGCGGCGTGGTCAGCGGGGATTACAAATAGAAAAGGGGTACTCCTTTTCAAGAGTACCCCTTTAAGCTTTTCGAAGTCGTTCAGACCACGGTGACGTTGGCGGCGGCCGGGCCTTTCTGGCCCTGCTCGACATCAAAGGTCACACGATCGCCTTCGTTGAGAGCCTTGAAGCCGGTCATGTTGATGGCGGAATGATGAACGAATACATCCGGTCCGTCTTCCTGCTCGATGAAGCCGTAGCCTTTGCTGCTGTTAAACCATTTGACAATTCCATTAGCCATGATGACATCCTCCTTCCTGAAAAGTTCTCATAGTTCCCGCCTGCAGGATGCCACTTTTACAAATGGAACTGTCCTTCAGAACGAAACCGGCCAGCCAATTAAGAACAGGCCTTTATTGATTGCCAGTAATAATAGCGATAATTTTGAAAATTGCAACTATTTTGTGTTTTTTTTATCCCATCCACCCCTTTTGTCTTCCAGAATGATTCGGAGGGGGCGTGTTTCCCTTTGGAATAATTGTATAAAAGTACGTTAGGGCTCGCGCAATAATAAATTCGCCCTTCTTTAGCGTTGAGACCCCCGGACAAGGCGCGTAATCGACGGAATATCAGGCCTGTTCAAGCTTTTGCAACACCGCCCGGCGGGATGCATCGGCGCTTATAATGTACGTTGTTTTTGCGCGGCCTTAACCTGCGGCAACACCATTTTATTGACACTGAAACCGATTTTTGTATAAATTTGGATCACTGCAACCCGTTCAGGCGTAAAGAATAAGCATCACGGCAGGAGGTCCACCATGGGCAAGTTCGGAGACGGCCAGACCGCCGGAAACCTGCTGACCGCGGTTGCCGGTGAATTCCGGGCGCGCAATCGCCGCACTTACTTCGCCCGGCGGGCACGGGAGGAGGGGCTGGTTCCGATCGCCGACATCTTCGCGGAAACCGCCGGGTACAAATGATCGACTACGACCAGACGCATTTTCAGTCCTTCCATAAAGCGACTTTTTATATCGATTCGTCTTCGTTCCTGAAGCCTTTTGCAAAGCGACTCACCCCCGGCAGCTTGGTGATGGATGTCGGTTGCGGTTCCGGGCGGGCTCTTATCTGGC
>JAERRP010000073.1 GCA_016735415.1 Desulfobacterales bacterium
CCTTATGCACATCCTGGCGGCAAGTCCGGCCAAAAATATCCTGCTCATCACCCTCACCTATCTCGAAAACAATCTGGCCGCGCGCACGAACAACAAGATTGACGATATCGTCTTCAACCTGCTCAACCGGTTCGCCGGGGGCATTCTGTACGTAACGGCGGCGATTCTGGCCCTGGATGTGATCGGCATCAATGTCATGCCCTTTATCGCCGGTGCCGGGGTGGTCGGTATTGCCATCGGCTTCGCCGCCAAGGACACCCTTTCCAACCTGATCGCCGGCGTTCTGTTGATCATCGACCGCCCCTTCGAGGTCGGCGACCGCATCGAGGTCTGGAGCGCCCCGGCCGGCAGCGCCTCGTGGGGGGATGTCATCGATATCGGATTGCGGGCCACCAAAATTAAAACCACCGACAACATCGTCATTATCATCCCCAACAATGAGATCATGATGCGTGATATCGTCAATTACACCATCCACACCGCCCAGATCCGCGTGCGGGTGAATATCGGCATCGCCTACGAGGCCAACATCCACAAAGCCAAAGAAATTATCATTGATATCGCCCGCCGAATGGACTGGGCGGCTGCGACGCCGCCGCCCAAAGTGGTGGTTCGCAATTTCGGCGATTCTTCGGTGGATCTCCAACTGCGCGTCTGGATCAAAGAAGCCCGACGGCGAATGGACACCATCTCCTTTGTGATCGACCACGTCAAAGAAGCCTTCGACCAGGCCGGCATCGAAATCCCCTACCCCAAGCGGGATGTCCACATCATCCATTCCCAGGAAAACCAACCCGCGGCAATCACCAAAGTCTGATTTTTCAGTCGGACACCTTAAAAAATGCGAAGAGGCTTGATTCTTGTTTTCATAATGGGTACGTTACTTGTTTATTTTATTAATCAGTGTCCGTCCCGAAATGGTCTTTTTTGTTCTGACACGACCATGACGTCTTAAATCCGTGGATGGACACTGAATCGAAATGACGCGGCATGAAGCTTACCATTGAACAGATCGCCTGCGCGCTGGATCTGCCCCGACGAAAAATCGAGCGTTGGATCCGGCAGGGACGCATCCCGCTTAGCCGGCGCGGTGACGCCTGCACTTTCGATCGGCAGGGGCTCGAAGACTGGGCCCGCCAGCACCATCTGCGGTTCTGTATCGGCAGCGAACGCCCTATAGCCTCCTGCCTGCCGCCGGCGGAAAGTCTGCTGGCCGCCCTGAAGCATGGTGGTATCCATTACGGTATCGAGGGACAGGGGGTATCGGAAGTCATCCAGGCAGCGGTCGAATGTCTGACAGTGGTGGCCCCGGAAACCAAATCGGACCTGGTGGCCAAACTGATTGAAAGAGAAAACCTGACGTCCACCGGGCTGGGAAATCACATTGCCGTGCCGCACCCGCGCGAGCCGGATAGCCTGTCAATCACATCACCATCCTTATCGGCCTGTTACCTGAAGGAACCTGTCGATTTCAAGGCCCTGGACGGCAGACCGGTCAACCTCCTGTTTGTGCTTTTAGCCCCTTCCGTTCGCACCCATCTGCAGCTTCTCTCCCGGCTGAGCTATTGCCTGCGGGACAATGCTTTCATCACGTTCCTGCACCGCTGTCCGCAACCCGATGATTTGTTAAAGGAATTCTCCGACCTGGAGGTCAAATGGGAGCGCGCCGCCCTGCCTTCCGGATAGCGCGGCCGCGGCAATCAAACCGGAACCACCGGATGGGGCTGAACGAACCGATGCCGATATACGCCCAGGCGCGGGCACCCCTGGACGACGACCTGCGGGCAACTTCCTGGCCGTTGATTGAAAGAAAAGTGATCCATGCGTTTTCCGATTTCATGGCGTAGGCCTTCCACCTGGCAATTCTTCCGAAGCGATGACCGGCTCTTGATGATTTTTTGCGGCGCCATCGTCGGTGTGTGCAGCGGCCTGGCGGCTGTGGCCCTGAGCCGTGCCCTGTTAACCACATTGTCGTGGCTGGCACCCTTCCGCCAGTACGCATGGGCTTTTGTGTTGCCGGCCGCCGGAGCCGCCCTTTCGTCGCTTTTCCTGAACAAAATCGTCAAAGAAGGCGCCGGCCACGGTGTGCCGGAAGTCATTTACAGCGTTTCCCGATACGGCGGCCTGCTGCGTCTGCGATCAAGTTTCTCACGGCTGATTTCCAGCTTTCTGACCATCGGCAGTGGCGGTTCGGCCGGCCCGGAAGCGCCGGTGGTGATGAGCGGTGCGGCCATCGGATCCAATATCGCCCGTCTTTTCAACCTCAATGATCGTCAACGGGTGGTACTGGTCGGATGCGGTGCGGCCGGTGCGATTTCCGCCATTTTCAATGCGCCCATCGCCGGATTGATCTTTTCCATGGAAGTCATTCTGGGCGAATGGTCCGCCGCCAACCTGATCCCCATCGCGATTGCAGCCGTGACCGGGACAGAAGTCAGTCATTTCCTGCAGGGCAAACAGATTCCTTTTGCCCACCGCCTGTTCGATATCGGCCCGGCCGACATCATAGCCTGCATCGGCCTGGCCCTTTTTACCGCCGCCGCCTCGATCCTTCTGACGCGCACCATCCGTACGGTGCACCGGCGGGCCGACCACTTCAAACTGCCCGTATGGCTGAAGGCGGCCCTGGGAGGGTGTGTCGTAGGCCTTATCGGCCTGCCCTTGCCCATGATCCTTGGAGAAGGGTATCATGCCATTGAAAAGATGATCGCCGGACATTACGCTCACGGGATCGGGTTGGTTTTCCTGGCGGTCCTGGCCAAAATCCTGGCCACCTCACTCACGCTGGGATCAGGCGGATCCGGTGGGATTTTCGCGCCCTGCCTGGTCATCGGCAGTTTCGCCGGAATCACCTACCACCGCCTGCTGGTCTTTTTATGGCCGGAAGTGGGATGGGTGCCGGAAGGCTGCTTCGCGTTACTGGGGATGGCCGGACTGGTCAGCGGCATTCTGCAGGCGCCCTTGACCGGCATCTTTCTAATTGTGGAAATCACGGGCAGTTATGAAGTCATCCTGCCGCTTATTGTCGTATCGGCCATTTCCACCACACTGTGCCACTACATGGAACCCGCCTCCTTTTATTTAAAAGACCTGGTGGAACGGGGCCAGTTGATGCGTCCGGGAACCGACGCCCGGGTGCTGGCGGATCTGGAAGTGCATGAGCTTCTGGAAACCGACTGCATCACCGTCCCGGCCGACATGCTCCTGCGTGATTTTGTCGAAATCGTCAAGCGTTCCAACCGCAATCTCTTCCCGGTGGAAGATGAACGGACGGGCCACTTTGTGGGCATGATTTACATGGCCGACGTACGGCCCTATCTTTTCGACCCCCTGATGTACGACGCCGTCCTCGTAGGACAGTTGATGAACACCCGGGTCGAAACCGTCGCCCCGGACGAAGATGTTGTCGAAGTGCTTAACCGTATGGATGCCGGCCGCCTTTACAATATGCCGGTGGTCGCCAATCACCGCTTTGTCGGCATGGTTTCCAAGTCATCGCTTCTGGACCAGTATCGCAAGGAGCTCATGGTCCAGACCCATCACCTCAACCGTTGATAGGAGCGCATCATGTACAGCCAGCTTTTCCATATTTTCCGCAACACGCCCCTGGGACGTGAAACAATGCTCCAATCGTTGTACTTCTGTTGTCAGATCGGCGCAACACCCGCCGTTTATATCCCGCAACACACGAAGTTCCTGATGTATTTCGAAAACGACGTGGTTCAAGTCGATCTGGATGAATCCTATCTCAAGGATCCGGATACCGCCCGCGCGCATGCCGAAGAACTGGTGGCAGCATCCGGCTTGCATTCCCGCTTCCTGAAACCCAAAAACTATACCGCCTCCACCCTGCCCGACATCCCGACCAATTTCGATTTTATGTGCTGCCCCCGCAGCATCAGCGATCTTTCATCCAAAATCGGCCTGGGCTATATCGGCCCGCGGGTCCGGCGTATTGTGACCTCGGCCCGCTTTCCCGTCCTGATAACGAGCCCGGTCTACAAGCCCTGGGAAAGCCTTGCCGTTTTTTTCGGTGGATCGGCCAATGCCTTGAACGCCTTGAAACTGGGCCTGCGAATTCATCGCCAGGCCAATATACCCCTGAGGATGTTCACCCAGGCGGAAAAACACTCCCGGGCGGATTACGAGGAGATTATCGGTAACAACGGTCTGACCGAGGAGCTGGGCAAAGCATTGGAGGAATGGGTGTTTTTTGAAAGGGGTGATTTTGGAAGCAACCTCTACCAGGTACCCCATAATGCGCTGGTGATCATGGGCGCTTACGGACACAGCCTGATCCGGGACCTGGTCTTTGGAAGCAAGATGGAAAAGATCCAGTCAACGATTTCCAATAATTTTCTGGTGGTGGGCCCCCACTATACGGCCGGCATGCAATCGGCCTGAATGGATGGGCGTTCACGAGAGGGGGCAGCATGTAAGCCGCATTTTAGTGACCGGCCTCTCAGGCCACACCCCTCCGAGACCGGTATAGCCAGTCCCACATAGGGTACGCGCACTAAATCTGCACCTGCTCCAGCCGAATCGAACGTTTGAGAATGTGCTGCGCGATCGTTTCAAATTGGGGGGTGGTGTCGGAAACAAAAAAGCGATAGGCGCCTTCGCGCGGCCAGGCGTTCACCGCCGAAGGATGACGCTGGACGTACGTGGCCACGGCCCTCGCCACACCGCCGCAAGAATCGATCACTTGTACGCTACGGCCGATTTTGGCCTGAATCAGGCCCTGCAGCAGCGGATAGTGTGTGCATCCCAGGATAAGCGTATCGATCTGCTTGATTTTAAGAGGCCGCAGGTATTTCTTCACGATCATGGCTGTTTCGGGTTTGGTCAGCCAGCCCTCCTCGACCAAGGGCACCAGCAGCGGGCAGGCCCGGGCAAACGTCCGGCAGTCCGGCCGCAAAGACTCAATAATCCGGGTATAAATACCGCTGTTTACCGTGGCCCGCGTACCGATAATACCGATACGGGCCCTGCGCGTGCACGCCACGGCCTGTTCCGCCGTCGGCGTGATAACTTCGAAGATGGGAACCTGGAAACGCTCACGGAGCATTGCGGGCGCAAAACTGGAAGCCGTGTTGCAGGCCAAAACGATCGCCCGGGCACCCCGGGCCAGGAGAAAGGCCGTATTCTCGACGGCATAGCGCATGACAGTTTGCTTGCTCTTGCTGCCATATGGCGTCCGGGCCGTATCCCCCAAGTAGGTCAGGTCGAACCCGGGCAGCCGCTCCATAAGCGCCCGCACAACCGTCAGGCCACCAATCCCCGAATCAAATACGCCGATCATTGCCAGCGCCGGCAGGGAGCTGTATTCATTGATCTGTGTCCTCTCCGGCGATCGAGCGGGCAACCGTTTCCCGGACAACCTCATCCGGCAGGTCGGTACGGATGCCCGGACAGGAAGCCCCCATGATTTTCCAGTTCTGAATATCCTTCAGGACCGCGTCGATAAACGGCCAGCGGCGGCACATGCGCGGTTTGACCGGATGAATCGTGCAAAGTTCTTCATAGAAGGCACAGTAACCGTTTTCCGCCTGGGCCAGCACCGGGCGTTTACCTGACATCCGGCAATAACGATTTTTGAAACGAACCGGATCTTCACCGATATAGGCCGCGATTCGACGGATATCTTCTTCGGTTACGTAGGTACCGCCGTACCCCCGGCAGCAGTCGCCGCACTTATGGCAGTTGAATATCGGGTTGTCCCGCTTAGCGGAAATCATGCCGGGTTTCCATAGCGCGCCGCAAAGTCACCTGATCCACATATTTTAAATCGCCGCCCATCGGAACGCCCGAAGCAATCCGGGTTACCTTTACCGAAAAGGGCTGAAGATTTTCCGCCAGATAGGCCGCCGTGGCTTCACCCTCTACATTGGTGCCCGTGGCAATCACCACTTCCTGGATGTTTTCGTCCCGAATACGGGCATAGAGCCGGGGCAGGCGAATATCGTCGGGACCGATTCCGTTCATGGGCGACAATACGCCGCCCAGGATGTGGTAGACCCCTTGGTAGGCGCCGGATTTCTCAACGGCAATCATATCGGCCGGCTGTTCGACGACACATAGCTGCGTGGCCTGTCGTGCCGGGTCACTGCAGATGTGGCAGATCGCTTCATCGCTCCAGGCAAAACAGCGGGTACACATCCGGGTTCGCTGCTTGACCTCGGTGATGCTCCGGGTCAGTTGGTCGATATGGGGACGCGGGGTTCGCAGA
>JAERRP010000668.1 GCA_016735415.1 Desulfobacterales bacterium
GGATAAAGCCGCGTTTCATTTGGAAGCCTCGCTGTTGATCGGGATGGAAACCATTTCTATAAGGGCGTGCGTAAAAATACGTATATTTTCAGCACCGCTGCATACCGTCGGCCGGCCTTGCGCCAGCACGGCATCGACCGGTTATTTCTGCGCGTCGTGCCTTGCCCGGCGAGGGCCGTAATCTAAATACTGCCAATTTACCGACACACGAACCCTAAGGGGCGTTCAGAACTTTGGCAATCTTTTCAAGCGCCCAATCGATGTCTTCTTTTCGGATCACCAGCGGCGGCGCGAGGCGCACAATGTTGTCATGGGTTTCTTTGCACAGCAGGCCCGCTTGCATGAGTTTCAGGCAATAGGCGCGCGCGCCGCCGGCCTCGGGATGAAGTTCGAGGCCGATTAAAAGACCCCGGCCCCGGATTTCTTTGATATGGGGCGCCTTGAGCTTTCTGAGTTGCGCTAAAAAATATTCCCCCATGTTCGCGGCGTTATCGATCAGGCCTTCTTCCACCAGTACCCGCAGCGCCGTGCGCGCCACGGCACAGGCCAGAGGGTTGCCGCCAAAGGGGCTGCCGGGTTCGCCCGGTCGCAACACGCCCATGACTTCTTTATTGGAAAGCACGGCGGAGACAGGGTAAAATCCGCCTGATAGCGCTTTGCCCACCAGGGTGAGATCGGCCTCGATGCCTTCATGTTCTTCGGCCAGCATTTTGCCCGTTCGCCCCAGGCCGGTTTGGATCTCGTCCAGAATGAGAACGACATTATGCTTTTCGCAAATGGCTTTGGCTCGGCGCAGGTAACCTTCGGGCGGAATGATGACGCCAGCCTCACCCTGAATCGGTTCCACCAGGAAACCGACCGTGTTGGGGGTTATGGCGTTTTCCAGGGCTTCGGCATCGCCATAGGGAATAATCGTGAAGCCGGGTGTAAAGGGGCCGAATCCCTGGCGGGAACCGCGGTCGGTGCTGAATCCCACGATGGTAATGGTGCGGCCGTGGAAATTGTCGGCACATACGATAATTTCGGCCTGGTTTGCGGGAACCCCTTTAACCGTATAACCCCATTTGCGAACGGCCTTGATGACGGTTTCCACCGCCTCGGCCCCGCTGTTCATGGGAAGTACTTTATGCGAGTTGGTCAACTCGCAGAGCTCGCGGTAGAAAAGGGCCAGCTGGTCGTTGCGGAAGGCGCGCGAAGTCAGGGTCAGTTTGCCGGCCTGTTCGACAAGGGTTTTCTGGATGGCCGGATGGCAGTGTCCCTGATTAACGGCCGAATAAGCCGAAAGGCAGTCCATGTAACGGCGGCCGTCTACGTCCCATACCCAGATGCCCTCGCCGCGGGTCAGGACCACATCCAGGGGTTTGTAGTTGTGGGCGCCGAGACGATCTTCCAGTTCGATGAATTCTTGTGTCTGCATTAAATCCTCCTGCCCCGTTTGTTAGGTCGTGTCCGTCCAGAAATGGTAGATTTTGCCCTGATCGGCCGGTCGTAGCGGGGTTGCCGGCTGCGGCGTACAACAGTACGCCTCACCACAACCCCATTGTTGCCGTATCAGAACAAAAAATCCTCATTTCTGAATCGGACACTCTTAAATCCGTGGATAGGCACTAGGTCGGGTCCAATACTTTTTCTTTCATATGACGATTGAAACGGCGTATATGCTGGCGGGCTAAGCGGCGCGCTTCTTCGGATGCGCCGGATTCAACCGCATCCACAATGCTGCACAGATCCTGATAGTTTTCTTCGAGCACATCCATGCGCTGGAAGGTGAACCGATCATAATAGCCCAGGATGGTTTCATGCACCATTTTGACGACGGCCATAAACACCGGATTGCCGGTAATCTCGGCCAGCGCAACGTGCAGTCGTATGTCGACCCGGATAAAAGCCCTTGAATCGGGGTTCCCCTTGCCAAGACAGTTCCGGGCCTCGGCCAGCATCGATCGCAGTTTTTTGATATCATCGGGTTGGGCGGATTGGGCCGCAAGGGCGGTCACATCGCCCTCGACGCACAGGCGGAACTCTTCCAGATGATCCAGCGAGACCTGCTTTTGGTGTACCAGCAGGGTCAGCATCTCGGTAATGGGATCGGTATTGGTCGTCGTGATGACCGCTCCGCCCTGAACGCCGAGTTTGATTTCGATCAACCCCTTTTGTTCAAGCACCCGCAGAGCTTCACGAATGGACGCCCGACTGGTCTGAAACATCTCCATCAACGTCCGCTGGGGCGGCAGCTTGTCCCCCGGTTGGAGGCGACCATCCAGAATGGCGCTTTGAATCTGGTCGACCAGATCCTGAAATACGCGATTGCGCGTTGTTTTCTTAAACATAAAAGGCGATCAATGTTCGGTGGTGTCGCGACAGGTTGTGAACAAAATCGATGTAATGGGAGATCCATTATATTGATTATACTATATTGTCAATCCTCATTTTTCCATCATCAAAACAGTCTTCGGATCACAGGGGGGATATGGTCGGAAATGCATTGAACAGCGGCGCCGTGACGGATTGGATAGGGCCGGAGGGTTTATACGGGCAACGATCGGGAACGCACCGATTTCCCCTTGGGTGCCATCGACAATCCGGGACATGTTTCACCACTGTGGCCTTGAAGACGCTAATGGCATACGGGTACGGGGATATTCCGTGGGAAACGCGGACGGTGCATTCCGTTTATACGACCGACTGGCGCCTGATGGTTCAGGTGATAATCAGAATTTCTGGGAAATTGTTCAATTTCTGCCAGACCCGGTGCAGAATGATCATTGCGGGGTCGGTGGTCTGATTGTCTTCGGATATCTGGTCCATGCAGGACTCGAGCAATTTGTCGTTGCCGGTCCAGATTTTGAATTCATCGAGAACGTATTGGGCGACAGAATCATACAGAAAAACAAAATCATTTTCGCCCATGCCTGACAGGGTCACCATTTCTTGAGGCGGCAAATCGGATATCAACAGGTCGGCCACTTCGTCGACCGTCCGCGGAAGGCTGTGCCTGTTTGGTTTTTCGTACATTTTGATTCCTGTGAACTGAATCGTTGGTGTCAATACACGGCGTGATAATCTGTCCATTCTCTTTTGTTCAATTTTTATGCCATCTTCCGACAGCTTTTGTTGAAAATTAAAATCTTTAAAAATATCAGACAAATAATGCAGATAGACAATTCAGTTGAGTATGGCAACGCCGCAAAAGAGGCGTTCCTTTTAATAATTTTGTCGTCAGGCTGCCAGAAACTTGACGCTTTGACAGGCAAAAGCGACCCGCCCGACATGCGCCGGCTTTGCTCTGTCGTCCATTTTATGGGTCTGACCCGGCCGATAGAGACGGTGTCGTTTGTCGGGTCTGCCAATGGTCTCTGTCAAGAATGTTATAGCAGCACTTAAACATGACAAGCCCGTAGGTTTATTTTTCGGGTTTTCAGGCCTGTGAGGATACGGGTAAAAGGTTATTCGGTTCGAGAGGGATCGATCAGGTTGGCCTTGTTGACGGTATTGCGGCCGAACTTGATGTTGATGGCATCCACCGCCTGGTCGACACTGTTCCAATGGCGGGGTTTATGGTGGGAATTATTGAATAAATCAAGCTGCGCCGGTGTCCGGACCGCCACCAGATTGGAGGCGCCCATCCCGATCAGACGAATTTTCTGCTGCAGTAGATTTGGAACCAGAAGGCGGGCGGCCTGCTCGTATAAGACTTCAGAGGATTGAACGGCCTGCGGCAGGGTGGCGCTGCGGGTAATTTGACGAAAATTCGTATATTTTATTTTAAGGGTCACGGTTCGGGCTTTCAGGCCGTGGCGTCGCAACTGCCGACCGACATCTTCAGCCTGGTGCAGAATGTGACGTAATAACACGGAGCGGTCGGAGAGGTCCTGCGTGAGGGTGACTTCCGAACTGAAGGATTTGGCTGGTGTCGAAGGCGTTACCGGTGTACGGTCTTCACCATTTGCAAGGGCTGCCAGGCGATAGCCAAATTTACCCAGTCGGTTGACCAGGCGCTCCGTTTTCAAACGGCGGACGTTGCCCAGCATGGTTATTCCCATATTTTCCAGTTTTTGCAATGATTTGGGTCCCACTCCCGGGACCTTGTGAATCGGAAGGCGATCGATGAACGGCATGACCTGCGCGGCCGGAATGATGGTCAATCCGTCCGGTTTGTTGATATCGGAAGCGATTTTGGCCAGAAAGCGGAGTGGTGCGATGCCGATCGAGCAGGTCAATTGGACCTCGTTGTGGACGGCTTTTTTGATGGTTGCGCCCATTTCACCAGGTGTTCCATGCAAACGCTCGCAGCCGCTGATATCCAAATAGGCTTCGTCAATGGAAACCTGTTCAACCAGGGGCGAGAATTGGCGCAGGCGTTCTATCACCAATCGGGAGATTTCCTTGTAGCGATGCATCCGGCCGGGCACGATAATGGCGGAGGGGCAGCGCCGGCGGGCCTCGAACATGGGCATGGCCGAACGGACACCATACCGGCGGGCTTCGTAACTGGCGGTTGTCACGACGCCGCGATTGGAGGCCCCGCCGACAATCACGCATTGCCCGCGCAATTCAGGGCGGTCAAGTTGTTCAACGGATGCATAGAAGGCATCCATGTCCAGATGCAGAATCATGTCATTTGACCTGAGGGCGTAGCCGTGGCCGTTACGATCGAACGGTCAACGATCTATGATTGTTTTGCAAGCGTGCGACAATGGGTTGGTCGGCCGGGGCAAAGGGATAACGTCCCATTTGGTCCGGTGTCACCCATCGAATGGCGTCGTGCACCATTGGCTGCAGCTCGCCCTTTTCGATTTCCGCGCAGAAAACCAGCAAACGGATGGCAAGGTGATCGTAATGATACTCGGTTTGATCGAAAAACCGGCCGATCCGGGCGCGGATACCGAATTCCTCATGCAATTCACGCCTTAAACACGCCCTGGGGGTTTCGCCGACTTCCAGTTTGCCCCCCGGGAATTCCCATAATCCCGCCAAACGGTCACCGGAGGGGCGGCGTGCAATCAGGATGCGATCTTCGTGAATCAAAATAGCGGCGGTTACGGGAACCATTTCGTGATCCGGTATTGTCATTTTAATGCGGACCTAAACGGAGCAATTTTTGGAAGTCTTAGCATTTCAATATCCAGGCATATTGCTTCGCAAAAAAATGCTCAGTTTGGGACGGATTTTCTGCTCCGACCACATTACCTCATCGCTTCCCTGCGACCATTCGCTTCAACATTGCTTCAAATTGTCGGTAATTCAATGTTTGATCATGATGGGTATTCACGTGGGTGTGTGCCGCCTCCCCCATACGCCGGCGTAATTCGCCATCCAGAATGAATGTATCCAATGCCCGTTCAAATGCGTTGGGCTCGTCGGGGGTGCATAAAAGTCCGGTTTGCCCGTTTACCACAACCTCCGAGGCCCCCCAGCGATCGTAAGCCACAACCGGAAGCCCGCAGGCTTGTGCTTCCAGATAAACCATTCCGAGACCTTCACGAATTCCCGGAAAAGTGAAAAGATCGGCGGCGCTGTAGATTTGATTCATTTTAGCGCGCACCACCTTTCCGGTAAAAATGACGCGGTCCTCCAGAAGCTGGTCCGCCAGACCGCGCAAATAGGGGCCGCTGGACCCCTGCCCGCAGATCACCAGATGGAATTGTCGCCCTTTGCGCCTGAGGCCGTGACAGGCGCGAATGACCCTTTCCAGTCCCTCCGTTTTTACCCCGGGACGAAACATGGCCGTCGCCAGGACGACCGGATCATGGCCGCAGCGCCACTGAGCGCGCAGGGCGCGCCGTGCGGCCGGGTCGTGCTTGAAAAGCCGGAGGTCGATACCGGGGGCGACATAATGGACCCGATCAGGTGGAAGCAGGCGTTTCAGATTGATTTCGTCGTTGCGTTTGTTGGTGAAGACACCATCGGCCCGACAGAGGATCCAGCGGTTGAGTAAAAAACCCATTCGGGTCTGCCAGTGCCGCCTTCTTTTGGTGGAATAGACCCCTTGAAAAATGAAGTAAGGTATGGGTCGGATACGGGTGCAGACCGCGCCGAGTACGTCCGGGGCTTTATAATACGAATGGTAAGTGAGCCAGAGATCGGGTGAGTCAAGACGGTATTCATGAAGCACTTTGGCCGTTTCGAAAAGAAACCGCAACCACAGCCAGGGTTTCCAGTAAAACCAGCGCGAGCGCAGACGGCTGACGAGCCGGATACGGTGTCCGCGTTGACGCAGAAAGCGGAAAAGACTGCTTCCAATAACCAGATCACCGGATGGGTTGGGGTGCCCAAGGGGTTTGAACGGCATATAGTAAGCGATGCGCAACACGGTCTCCGGCGGCTACAACCACCTGCCAAGTACGGATATGATGACAAAGGCGGTGGCGTCGATGTCAAGTTAGGGCTGCTGAAAAAAAATTAAGCGGGGATGGCGCCGGATTCCGATTGAAATACAGGGCGCGTCAATGGGTTCATACGGGTTGTATGGGGCATTGACGCAACACCGTCGCCGGACCCAAAAACAATCAAGATGGGGCGTGTTTATCCACGCCCCATCTTGATCTTTATGAAAAACGGCAGGAAAAGTAAATGTCCCGGCGGTATATAAAATAGGATCATCTCCAAAAGAGTTGGCGTAATTCTGAGGGTTACGGATTGCGGATTCGCGGATTCAAGTGAAATGCTAAAAAATTACAAAGAGTTGCATGTCTGGCAAAAATCATACAAACTCTGTTTAGAGATATATAGCGTAACAGCAAAATTCCCAAAGGAAGAGCGATACGGCCTGACTTTGCAGATCAGGAGATCGGCGGTGTCCATTCCATCAAATATCGCTGAAGGTTATGGAAGAAGGACAGGGGCTGATTAAATCAGGATACTTTATATTGCCTATGGTTCGGTTTGCAATGGTTGTGTAAACGGTTTCACCTGATGGTATGTTTGGCACGCTCATGATAACTGTCGGTTAAAGCGGCACATGGATACGGCCGGCTGACGGTAACAACAACCGTGCGGCTGAAAGGAGAGATAGCGATGGCGATAGAGACGATTCTGCTGATGGCTCAGACACTTGATGGGAAAATCGCCAAAGATTCGGACCATTTTCCCGATTGGACCGGCAGGGCGGACAAGCGTCTTTTCGTAGAAGTCACCAAGGCGGCCGGGGCACTGATCATGGGGTCCAAAACCTTTGATACGATCGGCCGTCCACTGCCGGGGCGAAAAAACATCGTTATGACCCGCAATCCCCGGCGTATCTCCCGCTGGGACAACCTGATCTATACGGATCTTGCGCCCCAAAAACTCTTGTCCGAACTGGAAGCCGAGGGCTACCGCCAGGTGGTAATCGCCGGCGGGACACGGATCAATTCGATATTTATGCGGGCCGGTCTGATCGATGAAATGATCGTTACGATTGCGCCGATGATATTCGGAACCGGTATCGCTCTTTTCGAAGAAGGCATCGCGGCGGACCTTACACTGAAGGATTTTAAAAGGCTGGATGAGGAGCGGGTCTGCCTCTACTACCGCGTCACGCCAAAAGACAAGCGATCGGCGTAATCGAGGGCCGACTTGTGGGGATGGTGTGGTGGTCTGAACGATTTCAGTCCGAGATGGTTTTCTTCAGATTGGGAAGCGTTTCGGGCCGACCCCGATGGACATAGCGGCTGTCCCCATCGCGGGCGGTCACATTTTCATAAACGCCGGCGTCGCGTTTCACCAGTTTTGTGAATCCCAGATCTTTGAGTTCGGTGTTGGTTTTGGGCGTGCTGATGTTGCTGCGCGAAATGAGTTTGTGCACCGGCGCGTCGCACGTCGGGCAACGCGTCAGGGGTTGATCGTTGATGGACTGCCGAACCTCAAAGACTTTTCCCAAAGCGCATGAAGTTTCGTGGTGTTCGTATTCATAGACGGGCATAATACTTTTTGTGTCCTTAAAAAAAAAGGAGTTATGGCCGAATACCATAACCCCTTGATTTAACTGGTGGGCGGTACTGGGATTGAACCAGTGACTTCTACCGT
>JAERRP010000422.1 GCA_016735415.1 Desulfobacterales bacterium
AGGTACTCTCCCGGACAATCGAGGCATTTCAAAGTCTGTCCGGTCATGTAACCCTTCTGAATGGTCGCCAGGGACCGCAGTTGGATGATCAGAGGGACGAGCTTTTCCGCCTGCTCCGGGTCTTTGAACTTTCGCCGAATAATCACCTCCACCGCCATGGGGCACCTCCTTTAAATGTAAAATAAATGCAAAATAGCCGGTTGCCGGTCCACCGGTTTAAACCTCGGTGTGTCTGGGCGTGCATCTCGCCGCCGGCTGGGACCGTGTGTCTTGCCTCTAACGATCTGATCGTCATGATGTTGCATTGTAGGCTGGGTTCTTCCGATATTTTATCTTAAGAAAATCACGATGGCAGGCTTGCGGCCGATAGTCGGGGTGGTGCCGAGAGGGTTTGTGGTGGTCGATGGGCCGCAACGCCGATGAATGATTTGACTATAAATGACAGATTCATCCGATTCAAGGTTCTTTTCGATTATTACGTGCGCCCCTATGATTCGCTTCGAGTAATCAAATGCCCAGGCGTTTGATTTTGCGATAGACGGTCGAAGGATTGACGCCCAGGATTTCTGCGGCCTTGGTGCGATCGCCCTCGCAGGCCCTCAAGACCCGGTGGATATGGCGCCGTTCGATTTCAGCCAGTGAAAGGAGTTTGTCACGGTGAACATTTAATGATTCCGCGGGTTCCGGCAGGGCCGCCTGCACAGATGCCGGAAGCAGTTGATCGGTTTCCTCCACGAGGACGGCCGTTGCGATGATATTCTGCAGTTCGCGGATATTGCCGGGGAATTCATATTGCGCCAGCCGCTCTTCCAATTCCGGCGCAAGACCGCGAATCGGTTTGCCCATGCGCGCGGCATGTGTCTGGGTAAAATGTTCGGCCAGGGGAATGATATCCTGTCGGCGTTCGCGCAGAGGGGGCAAGGGAAGGTTGCAGGTGTTGAGGCGGTAGAACAGATCGGCCCGGAATCTTCCCTGTTCGATTTCACGCCGGATATCGCGATTGGTCGCAGCGATGAAACGCACGTCGATGTTGCGCAGCTGGGTGCTGCCCAGACGATAGAGTTCTTTTTCTTCGATCACCCGCAGCAGTTTTCCCTGAAGGGAGTGGTCAAGTTCGGTGATTTCGTCCAGAAAAAGGGTTCCCTCCTGGGCTTCTTCCAAAAAACCCTTTTTGGCGCTGACCGCATGGGGGTATGCGCCGCGGATATGGCCGAAGAATTCGTCTTCGAACAAGCCGCGGCTGAAGGCGGCCATGTTCACGGCAATGAAGGGCGCTTCGGAGCGGTTGCTCAAGCGGTGAAGGGTTCGGGCCAGCATTTCCTTGCCGGTGCCGGATTCCCCCGTAATGACCACACTGTAATCGGTCGGCGCCACCGCCTCGACCTGGCGAAAAACAAGTGCCATGGACGGGTCGACGGCAATGAAATTCCGAAAGGCCTGGGGGTGTTTGAGGGCGGCAAACGAGGGACGGCTGGCACGCAGACGGCGTTCCTGGCGCAGGGCAAAGCGTTCGAGCGCCCGGTTGATGGTAATGACCAGTTTTTCGTTGTTCTGGCCTTTGACAAGGTAGTCATAAGCCCCGAAACGCACCGCCTGAATGGCCGTTTCCACATCGTCCACGGCGGTAAACACGATGCATTCAAGATGGGGGCGGTGCGACTTGATGGCCCGCAGCAGTTCCATGCCATCGGCGTCCGGCATCATTAAGTCCAGCAGCACCAATCGGAAATTGCCCTGTTCGATCGTTTCAAGGGTTTTACGGCCTTGCGAGAGGAGGGCCGGTTCCGGAAAACCGGCGCCGACCAGGACCGCATGGATGCTGGTCAGAAGGCCAACGTCGTCATCGACAACGAGAATGGGTGTTTCGTTTGAAGGTATGGATTCCATGACGGGTTCAATATATCAGGCTCCCGTGGCGGTATCAAGTTCACGCCGGGCGGGGAGCAGCGGGAATTGTCAAACAGGCCCGGGATGAGGATGGCAACGGTTTTCCTCAAGTTTGACTTCCAGGCGACGATAAAACACCTAACAGTTCCGGGCGGCCGTGCCCGGTGATCCTGATGTGGGTTGATTGTGATCGACGGTGATGGGATCAGATCCAGGCGATTAACCGCGGATGGTCGAACGGGATGACCCCACAACATCAGTCGGGATACGGCTTGAGATCCCGCAACATGAAATGAACCGGACAGGCAACTAAGAGGTCAAGATGGATTTGGCGACAATTATCGGGCTGGGTGGCGGCACTTTTCTGGTTCTCAGCGCAATCATTATGGGCGGCAGTGCCGGCATTTTTATTAATGTTCCCGGTCTTCTTATCGTTGTGGGTGGATCGTTGGCCACAGCCTGTATCAAATTCACACTGGCCGACGTGCTCAACTCGATAAAGGTAGCGATGAAAGCTTTTTCGGTCAAACTGGAAGCACCGGAAGAGATTATCAAGAAAATGGTCGATTATGCCCGTATGGCCAAAAAAGAAGGATTAATTTCCCTCGATCAGGAAAATCCCAAAGACCCCTTTATGGCCCAAGCCCTGCGTTATTTGTCGGATGGGTACGATGAACAGCTCCTGGCGGAGATGCTCAACAAGGATATCAATCTGACCGTCAGCCGCCATTTCACCGGGCAGAATGTTTTCAAGGGGATTGGCGACTCGGCCCCGGCTTTCGGCATGATCGGCACCCTCATCGGACTGGTTCAGATGCTGGCCTCCATGGACGATCCGTCCAGTATCGGTCCTGCCATGGCAGTGGCACTCCTCACCACCCTTTACGGCGCCGTCCTGGCCAACCTGGTGTGTCTGCCGCTGGCGGACAAACTGGCCTTGCGCAGCC
>JAERRP010000700.1 GCA_016735415.1 Desulfobacterales bacterium
GCTGCATTTATTTACACAATACAGATGCCAATATGCTATGTAGGCGCAAAAGGCCGCCGGTATTAAAAACCCCGGCGGCCTTTTCATTTTGGCAGGTGTCCCACACCCGCTTCCCCGTAAAAATACACCATAAAAACTACTTAATTACTATACGTATTTTTACGCTATTTATACCGCATTGAATTATTGTCCCTTTTGATTTAAAAATACGCTTACTGTCAGTCATTATTGCAAAATTCATGAACAATACAAGTATGGAGAGGTTGGCAGGCGTTGCGCATCCGCAACCATCAGGGTCGCGGCATGGGTTTAGCAACCGATAGGCCCGTTGGACACCCGTCGGCAAATGAGGTGACATCGGAGGGGATTTTTTATGCAATTGACCGGAGAGCAGCTCAACAAATTACTCGCCGAAAAGGAAGGTATTTCCCAGAAAAAAGCCAAACTGATTATCGACACCATGTTTCGCTCCATGGCCGAGTCCCTGCAAGCGACCGAGCGCGTCGACATTCGCGGTTTTGGTACGTTCAAGGTCAAAGACTACGATGGTTACATCGGGCGCAATCCCAAAACCGGCGCGGCCGTTGATGTGAAACAGAAAAAACTACCCTGTTTCAAGGTCGGCAAAGTACTGAAAGGGCGGGTGCACAACGGCCATAACGAATAGGGTTGCGGCTGGAAATAATGGCCCCGCCTGCATTTTTTAGAGCCCGGCGGAAGGCGAAAGCGGCCGGGCGAATCAGGCCGCACGGGCCAGGCGCCCGCTGGACTGGACTTCGAAATCCCATATCAGCGGGATATGATCGGAGAAACGCACGATGGGCGCCTCGAAGCGGGTCGCCCGGATGTCCGGGCTGTGCAGGATAAAATCCAGCTGCCGCTTTGGAAGCCGGCTGGGATGCGACGGTTCCCCGCCGGTGTTGGCACTCAGCAGCCCGGTGGCCCCCATGAAAAGGGACAATTCCTTCGGCCCCCTGAAAACATTGAAATCTCCGGCCACGATAACCGGTTTGCGGGCGGATTGGACCAGGCCGTAGAGGTCGCGCAGCTGGTCCTGCCGATGCCGGTATTTGAGCGAAAGATGCACGAGAAAGGTGGTAAAATCTTTCAGCTCCGCCTCGATCACCAACCGCTTGAAACCATTGTTGAGATAGTGGAATTTTAATCCTGAAATTTCCTGGTTGGTCAGAAAGGCGTTGCCCTGTTTGTTCAGCAGCGGCAGACGCCGCGCCACGGATGCCCCCCCGTACTTGTTTTCAAAGACGTGATGCTGCTGGAGTTCGGCCGCGATTGTTTGGGCCTGGCTGCGCCACTCCGAGCGAAAGGACCCGCTGTCGACCTCGATGAGACCGGTGACGTCCGGGTTGACTGATTTGATAAAGGCCGCGATCTGACGAATATTCCGTCCGGTGGGTTTGATATAGCCGCCGAAGGGCATGGGGAAATGAACCCGCCAGCCGCTTCCGGCTCCATAGCGAATGTTGTATAGCAGAAACCGCATCGAATTCCTTTCGATTAAATCCCGGCGCAGATATGGCCCGGTTGCGATCGTTGGCGACCAGAGGGTTGCCTGATGAAAGCGGGTCCCGTCTGGCCGAACACCAATAAATAAAGTCCACAACTCCGACAAAAATGAGCATCCTAAGCGGTGTTGTCAATCACGGGCGAAAACCCCGCCGGATTCAAGGCGGCCGATTGTGGATGGAGGCTATATCGATCCGCGGCGGGCGAATTCCGATAAGGCCATCCAGGTTTTAACATCGATTTTAAGCGATGGATCGTTGATCAGGCGGCCGGCCGCGGCGGCATCGAAAAAAAACACCTGGATGTCTTCGGAACTTTCATTGGCGGCATTGGAAGGAGTGCCATCACATTCAGCGTACACCAGTGTTACCGATTCGTCCGTCATGCCACTGGACGAATACACCGGCGGGCTGCAGCGCATAACCTGTTTGAGGGCCAGACCGGTCTCCTCGAAAAGTTCACGGCGCGCGGTTTCGAGAATGGTTTCGCCCGCGTCCATGAGTCCGGCCGGAAACCCGATCTGGTAGCTGCCCAGAACCACGCGGTATTCCCTGATGAGCACGAGCTGTTGCCGCGCCGAGTGCCAGGGAACGATCACGACGGCATCCGGCCGGTCCCAATCGTTGGTCTGGATCTTGGGGGCTTCCAGGCGGGAGGCGAAAATCCATGATTTGGCCGTGCCCTTTTGATCCCGATAGTCGGATCGGAAGAGATTCAAGTGTCGGTGATGGGTCACTTTTTCGGTCTGGATCAGTTTCACCTGTATGCTCCTGGTTTACCCGAGTTCAAGTTCGTGGCCATAGCGGTCGATAAGTATTATACGGGTCGGTCATCCCGCCGGATGGCCGGCCCGCCGATCAGGGGCTCCCAACAATCCTTCAGCGCCCGTCAGGGAAGGATAGGACACATGATACGACAAGCCGGCTTCTGTCTGGCAACCATCGCCTGGTTGACGGGGTGTACCTTTCTGGTGCCCGTGAAATCAACCGAGGAATACGATGTGGCGGACTGCGCTTATGTGGGAACTTTCGAGGAAATCAGCAACCCCGGCCAGGTCAGTGCCGGAACGTTGAAACACTACCTCGACACAACGATGGTTGAGTATCGGGTCAAGAAAAGGGCCTATTCCGCCGGGGCCACCCATCTGGTCTGGCTTTACAACCACAGCGAATCCGCCGGTGCCCTGGCCTACAATTGTCACGAAGAGGGTCCGCCCCATTCCGTTCGGATCAGCGACCGGGATGTCGACGCCGTCGACCGGCCCTGACCGGCCAGGTTACACCTCCATCAAACGGCCCGTCAATTCGGTGCTGTAGCCCCCCAACGCTGCAACCCGCTGCTTGAAATGATCGCTGCCAATCGTATCCAGCAGGACCTGGATGCCCTCCATCCGGAAAAAGCGGTCCGGGATCACGAGATCATATTGCTCCGTGACAACCGGTATAAAATCAAGATCCAGGGCGCGCGCGGCGGCCTGGATCCCAAGCCCCACATCCGCGGTGCCGCTTAGCACCGCCACGGCCACCGCCATGTGGGTAAATTCCTCGTCCGCGTAGCCGGATATGGTGCCGGGCTCGATGCTCAGCTGTTGCAGGCGGTAATCGAGCAGGATCCGGGTTCCCGATCCTCCCTGCCGGTTAATGAAGTGAATGTCCTCGCGCGCCAGATCTTCAAGCCCGCGGATGCGTTTCGGGTTGCCTTTGGGTACCAGAAGCCCCTGATCCCTCAAGACGAGGTTCACCAGCCGGACGTTCATATCGGGCAGATATTTGCGGATATAGGACCGGTTGTAGGAGCCGTCAGCGGTATCGAGCAGATGGGCGCCGGCCAGGTGGCAGACACCGCGCTTGATCGCCATCAGACCGCCCATGCTGCCCACATGGCTGGACGACAGGGTAATACCGGAAGCGTCCCGACGGATTTCGTCCGCCAGGATATCCAGGGTATTGTCGTGGCTGCCGACGATCAGAACGGTTTTCTCGATCGCCCAGCGGGGCCGGATCAGCTCGGCTGTCGTTTCCTCGCCTTCGAGCAGGCCCTCCGTATTCGCCGGAATGCGCAGGAGACCGTCGGCGTCCGTAATGGTGGTGATACAGCCGGCGCCCCGGGGCAGAGGCGCTGCCACCAGCCGCCCATCCACCTGCCCCAGTTTGACCCGCAGGAATTCCTCCAGCCCGAGTTTGGAAGGGATTTTGCGGGCGGCCCGTACCGTGGCCTGGTCGGGAACTTCATCCGGTTGACCGATGAACCGCCGGATAAGGGGCCGCACGAACTGTTCGAAGGCGATGATGGCGGACACCGGGTAACCGGGGATGCCGAAAACGGGTTTGGCCTGCACATCGCCGATCAGGACCGGTTTGCCGGGCATGATCGTCACCCCGTGCACCAGAACCTCCCCCAGGGCGGCCACCACGGTTTTGGCATAGTCTTCCGAACCGGCGGAAGAACCGCCCACGGTCAGCACCAGGTCGTAGTCACCCGCAACCCCACCGGCAACAGCGTTTTGAATTTGGGCGGGATCATCCACCACAATGTCGTGCCGGTCAAAGGTGCCACCGGCGGCTTCCACCAGCTTGCCCAGCATGCATGCATTTGTTTCCAGGGCCTGTCCGGGTTTGAGCTTCACCTTGGCCTGCCCCTGCCAGTCCACCAGCTCCGATCCGGTGGGAATGATCAAGATGCGTGGTTGACGATACACCTCGACGTCGAAAATTCCCCCCGCGAGCAGGGCGCCCACGCAATAGGGGGTAACGGCATGGTTGCGGGGAAACAGCAGCTCGGTGGCCACAATATCTTCCCCCATGCGCCGGACGTGCTGCCAGGGAAACGCCGGGGCTTCGATGGCCACTCGCCCGTCGCCCAGATCGTTGACCTGCTCGATCATGATGACGGCATTGGTGTCGGGCGGAAGGACATGCCCGGTGTTGAGGGTGATGGCGTTGCGACCGAGTTCAAGTTGCCGCGGGTCGGTTTCGCAGGCCCCGAAGGTGTCTTCGGCCCGGACGGCGATGCCATCCATGGCTGCCGCGTGGAAATTGGGCGAGGACAAACGCGCGAACACGGGCTGTGCCAGGATGCGGCCCACGGCATCCGGTACCGGCAGCGTTTCCGTGCGGGGTGGTTTCGGCGCCGGAAAGCGGTCCATCACCAAAGCTTTGGCTTCGTTCAATGGTTTCATCTGGAGATAGATATGGCGTTTGCGATCCATCAATTGCTCCCCCTAAAAGTCGCCGCCGGACGGTGGGTCGCCGCAATCAACCGGCATCAGAACAACTCCACCGGCACAACCGTCCCGCCGTTCAACCCCTCGGTATTTTCATCGATGCACAACAAGCCGTCGGCCGCTGCCATGGTGCGGATCAATCCGGATTTCCCCAGAACCGGTTCGGCGTCAAGCCCTTGCGTTCCCTGCACCAGGCGAACCCTGACATAGTCGATACGCCCTTGAACCGACGGCAGATTCCGGGTCAGGCGCGCCGGCACGCAGAGGCGGCGGATGTAATGCGGATCCAGCCCGCCCAGATGTTCAAGATAAGGTCTGACCAGGACGGTGAAAACCACCATGGCCGAAGTGACATGTCCGGGCAACCCCCAAACGGGTTTGCCGCCGGAGCGAGCCAGAATCGTCGGTTTGCCGGGACGGATGGAGACTCCATGCACCAGGATTTCAGATGCTTCGAGGGCTTGCAGCACGTCAATCGTAAAATCCCTGGTCCCCACCGAGCTGCCCCCGGAGATCAGCACCATGTCGTTGGCCTGCAGCGCCGAGTGGCAGGTCGCCCGCAGGGCATCCTTATCGTCCGGTACAATTCCGTAAGGATGAGGAATGCCGCCGGCCACGGTAATGAGGGCCGCCAGGGCCACACTGTTGATATCTCTAATCTGAGCCGGTCCGGGGGTGGTATCCACCGGGACGACTTCATCCCCCGTGGAGAGGATGCCGACGCGCGGGCGCGTGAAAACATCCAGATGGGTTTTACCCACGGCGGCCAGCAAACCAACCACCTGCGGCCGGAGGGGCTGGCCCCGGTGCAGGACCGTATCGCCGTTGCGCACGTCTTCGCCCCGGGAAATCACATGTTGGCCGGGGGCGGCGCTTTTATAGACTTCGATGGTTTCGGCGTCGATTGTTTCGGTATGCTCGATCATGATGACGGCGTCACTTCCGCCGGGCAGCATGCCGCCCGTGGCAATGCGCACGGCTTCGCCCGCCTTTACGGTCACAGCCGGTTTGGCACCCATGGCGACATTCCCGACCACCCGCAGAAAGGCCGGATTGGCCTCGGAAGCACCGAAGGTCGAAGCTCCCCGTACCGCATAACCATCCATGGTGGATCTCGAAAAACCCGGAATATCGAGATCGGCCTGCACGTTTTCCGCCAGGACCCGCTCGTCCGCCGCCGCCAGCGCGACCCTTTCCACCGCACCGACGTCAAAAGACCGGGCCAGTGACAGCACCGTGTCGATATCCACGACCTTAAAAAAACTTTTCATGGCGCCCCCAGGAGCATCCCGAAAGACAGATCAATAAAACAACAATATTCTCGGCATGTTTGGCTTGATTTTCTCGGCTTCCAGCCGTAAGTTAGGTTTTATCCTTCGATTGCCATTAAAAATCAATGTTTTTAGAAAGACGATCACCGTATCGATGAGCACAACGACCTCCCCTATTGGCGAACAGGGCCATTCGCCATCCCTCAAGCCAATGAAAGGCCTCCGGCGCGCAGTGCATTCCATAACCTCCAAAATTTTTAAAAGGGGGGACGATGATCTCCATCCCGAACCCGACGCCATCGCAAACCGGGAAATCCCAAACCATGAGGCATCTATGACCGTAGCGACCGATACCCCGGACGACCGGGGCAGGGCTGAAAAGCCGAATTTCCTGACCACCACCGCCTTTGACACCTTCGACCTGCCCGAGGAAGTGTTAAAGGGCCTCAGCGACGCCAAATTCGTCAACTGCACCCCCATTCAGGCCCAGGTCCTGCCGGTCGCTCTGGCCGGCAAAGACGTGGCCGGGCAGGCCCAGACCGGCACCGGTAAAACCGCCGCTTTCATGGTCACCATTCTGACCCGCCTGTTGCGCCTGACCGACCGCCAGCCGAATCTCCCGGCAGCCATCATCGTCGCCCCGACGCGGGAACTGGCCTCTCAAATTCATGAGGAGGCCCTGCTGCTTGGCGCACACACCGGCCTGACGTTTGCCCAGATCGTCGGCGGGGTCGACTATCAGAAACAGGCCAACATCCTCAAAAAGGGCGTCGATGTCGTCATCTGTACCCCGGGAAGAATTATCGATTACTTCAAACAGGGCATTTTTAAAACCGCAGGCATTAAGATTGTTGTCATCGACGAAGCCGATCGCCTGCTCGACCTGGGATTCGCACACGACATGCGCTTCATCCTCCGCAAACTGCCCCATTATGAAAAGCGGCAGTCCATGCTCTTTTCAGCCACCCTTTCCCATCGGGTTCTCGAACTGACTTATGAATACATGAATCTGCCCGAGTTTATTTCGGTAACCCCGGAAGAGGTGACGGTTGAGCTTGTAAAAAACATAAAATGGCTTGCTCTCCTGGCTGTGGATGTGGACAGTTGTGTCTGAATCCTTTCAACCCAGAGATTGATG
>JAERRP010000304.1 GCA_016735415.1 Desulfobacterales bacterium
GGGCAATCAAAACCTGTGTCCCCCCGCAAACACATTTTGCACCCGTGGCCTTGAAAACCCCCTATCGGCGTCCTGTCACCGAAGGCATCGTGACCGCCCGGTCACAGGTGGAAGCGATCAGCGGCAGCTCGCTTGAAGGCCGGGCCCTGGTCTTCGACTCCCGGGAAAGACCGGTACTCAAATTTGCGGCGACGTTTAAAATCGCCCGGAACGCCCGCATCCGCAAGGTTTCTTCTGACAGCGCCCGTCAGGATAAAAGTAAAGTCGGAATTCGCGAGCCTTGATCTGGAACTTTTTACGCGTCCATCAAGGTTGATTGCCCTGGCACGCGAAGACTTCCATAAATAGACCGGCGCTTTAAAAGCCGGCGTTATTTCTTTTTCTTGCCGGCCTTGGGATCCTGGTTCTCCCCCTCGACAATGGTGTCCAGCGCTGCGGCCGCACCGGCCTGCAGCAACTGGGTCTTCTGCTCGGCGGTCAGTTTGGCAGGCTCCGACGATGACCGCGTTCCGGCCCGCTCCGTGTGGGTCACGCCGACATCCATCTGCTCGGCCAGATTCGGCGCCAGATCCACGATCACCTTGCGGTGGGCATAGTGAATCCCCGCTTTTTCGAGTGCGGCCGTGATGTGCTTGTAGGCTTCGCGGCGTATGACAAAATGGGTGCCGGGCCGGGCCGTAAATTTAGCCCGGAAGGTCATGACGGAATCGCCCACGCTGCGCACGCCCTGGGATTTGAGCGGTTTGATGAAATCGGGGCCCAGTTCCTCGTCCAGCATCATTTTCTTGCCGACCTTCTTGATAATCTTGCGGACCTTATCGATATCCGTGTCATAGGGGAGCTTCAGATCGAACTTCACCACCATGCCGCCGCGCATGAAGTTGGTTATGGATTTCAAATCGCCCAGGGGCACAATCTGCAGCATGCCGCGGTGGTGGCGCAATTTGATGGTTCGCAGGGTAATCTCCTCCACGGTACCGGATATGCCCCCGCAGTCCAGGTATTCCCCCACCCGAAAGGCGTCGTCCATCAGGAAGAAAATTCCCGAGAGAATATCGCGCACCAGTTTCTGGGCACCGAAACCGATGGCCAGCCCGATCACGCCGGCACCGGCCAGCAGGGGGCCGATGTCGACACCGAGGGAGGACAGAACGATCAGGGTAACCATGACCACCATGACGACCCCGATAAACTTGCGCAGCATAGGAAGCAGGGTATGGGAGCGGTCCTGGGCACCAGCGGCGCCCCACTCGTCGTCGTCGTCGGTCTTTTCATCTTTCTCGACAAAACCGCCCTCGGCCAGCTTGCGACTGATGGCGGCGTTGATAAACTCCCAGGCAATGTGGGCCAGCAGCAGCGTGATCAAAACGTCGACCACCGCCCCGACCGCCGCTTCACCGAGGGAAATGCGAATCCCCCAGATATCCAGAAACCAGAGGGCCACCGCAAGGAAAACCACTACCCGCACCACCCGGCTGACGATGTCGAGATAGCCGCTGCCTTCTTCCGTGGATGATTCGGATGACGTCCCATCCGCCTGAAGTTCCGGGGCGTCATCTTCAGATGGTTCGGCATCCGGGGTTTCGGCCGATGATATCGGAGCGGCCGGTTTCTTCGAAAACGTCGAAATGACGCACCACTGGGCCAGGCGGTCCAGGGCCAGGTAAATCGGTACGATCAGTAAACTGAGAATAAAAGCACCGTCAAATTTCATCTCATCCATCGTCACCATACGCCCCACACCCATAAGCCAGACCAGGAAAAAATAGGCCAGGGCCAGAATGTGCCACATGGAAGCGAACTGCTCCCGCAGCCAGGCGCGCTTTTCACAGGCAATATGTTTGCGCCCCAGCAGGTGCTGTTTGACCGCCCCACGATTACCCCAGACCATGCCGGCCAACAGACCGATAATCAATGTTACCAGAAAAGCTGTCAGCCAGATCTGGGCCGACCGGTTGACTTCAAGATAGAAAAACAGAAGTGTCAGGACCCAGCCGACGCCGATGATACTGACCATCAACAGCAGACGTCGATGCAGATAGCGCGCCAATTCGCATGACATTGGAATCAGGCGCAGATTCGCGGCTTTGGGGGAAAAGAACAGGCGCAGCAACAGCGCGCAAAAGCGGATGATGACCGTGGTCAGCAGAAAAGCCAGGAAAAGCAGACGCATGTGGCGGTCCTGCCGGTCAACCACCAGAAAAAATATCAGCAGGGGGGAGAGTGTAAAAATTAAAAGCCCCATCAATTCGGGGATGGTCTTGACCATCGCCCCCCAAAACCTGAGGATGCCGTCCATTCCCGGCATGGTCTCGATGCGCGCCCGCAACCGGGCGGTGAATCGGACAAATATCTTTTCGGCCAGCCAACCCGTCGCCAGGATACCAAGGGCAATGAAAACCATGACCACCAGCCGCCCCAACCCTTCATGGTCGGTCAGGCGATCCACGGCCACCTTGAGCTCGCCGGGCACCGACGGCAGGCTGCCCGCCAGTCGGTAGGCGCGGCTGACGAAAAGATTCGTGGCGTTTTCCAGCCAGCGAATAGTGCCTGTCAGCCCGCCGACCTTTTCGGGCGCATCCTGCGATGCCGCGGCGGCATCGGCCTGCAGTTCGGTGATCAGCATGCGCCGCACCTGGTCGTCGCTCATGCGGGCCAGAACGGCATCCACATCTTCGGCGCCGTAATCCGCCGGCAGATCCACCGCTTCGGTCGCTTTGGCTTCATCGGCCGGCTTGTCCCTGGCGGTCATCATCAGGGGATTCAGTGCGAAAGCGTTGGCCGCTCCGAACAGACACAAGCTTAAGATCAGATAGAGGGCGGTTTTTTTCATCGCGGTTTTCTCCGGAAGATTGCATGACGGGTGCTGGCCCGCCGGGGCAAGTAAAAAAGGCCTGAAGTTAAAACCTTCAACATTCAGACTCTTAGTAAATTCGAGCAGTTAAATCAAGCGCGCATATGGGCGCGGGCGCATCGATCTCTTCTTCGATCCTATCGACGGTCATCCAGGACCCATCATGGACCGTGACCCGGCCGTCGCCTTCTTGGCCGGTTTCCTCATGGCCGATCCTGCCGGAATTGCGATGCAGGTTTTCAGGTCGCAATAAATGCCTATATTAATATTTTAAACCGTAATCATTTTTGGCTGACCGTAAACACTGTGGCGACCATCTGAACCCGTCCGTTTTCCGGGGGCTCCGTTCAACACCATGCAACACCCTATTGACATCGCAAACCTCCCTGGAACACCCCGGCCCGTCCGGCTTAAAACCGAACCGCCCGATCGCCAGGGCCAAAACCCGGCAGCGGCGCCGGAAGACAGCGTGGATGCGGAAACCCAGAAAGCGCGTCTGGTCCTCTGCCGGGAATGTCTCCACCCCATCACCCGCGAACAGGACCGCACGGAAGTCCACGGCGCCCACCGGCATATCTTTGCCAACCCCGGCGGCATCGTTTTCACGATCGGCTGCTTCCAGACCGCCGAAGGCTGCGGGGCCGCGGGCTCGCCCTCCGACGAGTTCACCTGGTTCAAGGGATTCAACTGGCGGGTGGCGGTCTGTACCGGATGTCTGGCCCATCTGGGCTGGCTTTTCACGACCACGTCCGGCGCCGCCTTCTGGGGCTTGATCCTCGACCATCTGATTTTCCCGGACGACAGCTAAGCGGCTTCATGCCGACTGCCCGGACACACTCCCGGCGCAAACGGCAACTTGACGCTACCGTTCAGACTGACTATCTGTCAGTAAACAAATTGCGCACACGCATGAGAAGGAGAAAGCGATGAATTGGAGACGGTCATTGGCAGTGCTGTTGATCTTTGGATTTGTGACCGCCGGATGCGCGGCCCCCAAGATAAGGCTTTTCACGGACGGGACGGTGCCCTACGACGAGTATACGCTGGAGGGCACCGGAAAAGACAAGATTCTGATGGTCCCGATCGAAGGCAAAATATCCGAGGCCCCGTCACGCGGCTGGCTGCGAGACCGGCCGGGCCTGGTGCAGAACGTGGTGGCCCAGCTGCGCAAGGCCGAGGCCGACCAACGGATCAAGGCGCTTGTTCTCAAGATCAATTCGCCCGGCGGCAGCGTTACCGCCAGCGACATTCTCTATCACGAACTGAAGGCCTACCAGGCCCGCACCCAGGTCAAGATTATCGCCGTGTTCATGGGGCTGGCCGCCTCGGGCGGCTATTATGCCGCCCTGCCGGCCGACCGGATCGTGGCCCACCCCACGTCCATCACAGGGTCCGTCGGCGTGATCTTTGTCGGGCACAGGATCGACGGCCTGATGGAGAAAATCGGGATGGCCGTGGATGTCAATAAATCCGGTCAGAACAAGGATACAGGTTCGCCCTTCCGGCCCCGAACCAGGGAAGAAACGGCCCTGATCCAGGACCTGACCGACCAGCTCGGCCAGCGCTTTTTTGACCTGGTGATGGCCCACCGCCGGCTGACGCCGGGGGCCCTGGAAGAAGTCCAGACCGCGCGCATCTTCCTGGCGCCCCGGGCGCTGGAATTGGGACTGGTGGACGAGATCGGCTATGTCAGCGACGCATTGGAGGCGGCCCGCCGGGAAGCCGGCTTGAACGCCGACGCCCGTGTGGTGGTCTATCGCCGCAACGAGTACCCCGACGACACGGTTTACAACACGGCCGCGGCCGGAGGGGGCACGGCACGCCCGGCCCTGGTGGATCTGGGACTGCCCACTGGAATGCTTGAAGCCAGGGGCGGATTTTACTACCTCTGGACGCCAGCGGCAGTGGAATAAACGCCGGCGGCGCAACGGTGCCAGGTTCGCAACCGCCGCGCCGGTTGTTCCTATCGTTTGAATTTCACGGCCAGCATTCCGCCAGCGCCTCGACGCAGCAGCATCTGCACCGTATCGCCCTTGTCGATCTTCTTGATCCGGGCCTGATAATCCTTGAGATTGTTGATGGCCTCACGGTTGATTTCGATGATGATGTCCCCGTGGCGAACTCCGGCCGCGGCGGTTTTGCTTTCAGGATCCACCTGCGTGACCACCACGCCGCGCTGATCCTGACTGACCCCCAGCTTCTCGGCAATTTCCGGATCGATATCGCGCACCCGCATCCCCAGGTCATCGGAGCGGGCTTCACCGCGTGCCAGGGTGGGTTCCCGGTCCGGGCGTCGGGCCAGCTTGACCCGTACGGTTTTCTCACGGCCGTCCTTTATCAGGGTGACCCGCATTTTGTTACCGACCCCGGCTTCGGCCACCGTGCGGGACAGCTCCCGGCTGGTTTTAACGGTCTGCCCGTCGATGCCGATGATGATATCGCCTTCCCTGATACCGGCCTCATAGGCCGGATCGCCCTCGTAGACCTGGGTGACGAGAACGCCTTCCTTCCGGTCGATCCCGTAATATTCGGCCAGTTCGGGTGTCAGGTTCTGGATGCCGACCCCCAGCCAACCCCGGGAAACCTCTCCGCTGTCTTTCAACTGAGCGATAATTCCGTCGGCCAGGTTGATCGGAATCGCAAACCCGATACCCTGTCCGCTGGCGACGATGGCCGTGTTGATGCCGACCACCTCGCCGGCCAGGTTGAGCAGCGGCCCGCCGCTGTTGCCCGGATTGATGGAGGCGTCGGTCTGGATGAAATCGTCATAGGGCCCGGAACCGATGATCCGCCCCTTGGCGCTGACGATTCCGGCCGTCACCGTCTGTTCAAGGCCAAAGGGGCTGCCGATGGCCACCACCCAACTGCCCACCGGCAGGGAATCGGAATTGCCCAGCTTCAGCGGTTTAAGATCATGGCCGTCGGGTTCGATCTTGATCAGGGCGATGTCCGTTTTGGGATCCCGCCCCACGATTTTGGCCTCGTATTCGGCTTCATCGTACAGACGAACTTTGATCTGGTCGGCATTTTCGACCACATGGTTGTTGGTGACGATGTAGCCTTCGTCATCGATCAGGAATCCCGATCCCAGGCTGCGCTGCTTGAATTCCCGCTGGGGGCCAAACCCGAAAAAGTCCCGGAAAGGATCCTCACGGCGGGAAGGGTTGCGCCCGAAAAAATGGCGGAAGACCGGCCCGCCCCCATTGGTGGTTTTGACCGTGCGGATATTGACCACCCCGGGCTTGGCTTTATTCGCCAGGTCCGTAAAATTGACCGGCACCATCACGGCCGGCGTGCCGGTGGCGGCCACCGCCGCCACCGGACCGTCCAGGCCCAATGAGCGGAAGGGGTTATCCGCCCTGTCGCCGGCCCCGCCATCCCACGGCAGGGACCCGCACAGCAGGCCGGCCCCTGCCATCACCGTAAGCGCCGCCATCAGCAAATATCGTTTGATCATGTTGTCACCTCCGAATTTCAGTAAAAAGTATCGCCAACCAACAGCCATCGTCTCATTCTCACAACGACATACTAAACCCGTAAGTTCACGGGAGAATGACCGCAAGATGATTAAAATGTTATCTTGGCGTCTGCGCTGAATGGTCTGCGCCCGGCCTCCCGCTACCGGAAGAAATGCTTGACTTTCGACCGCATCGGAATCAATATGCCTCTCGATAGCAGGGCCTTACCGGACATAGCCCCATCCGCAACATCACGGCGATATCTCAATTTCTAAAGGAGTCCTTATGCTGCCGCGTGCCCTTCGGACACCCTTCCTGCTGCTGGCCATGCTTCTTGGCATCACTGGCTGCCAACAATCCCAACAATTCGTCGAACCGCCCCCGCCGCCGGTCACGGTGGCCCGGCCGCTTCAGAAGGCCGTGACGACCTATCAAGAATTTACCGGCACCACCGAGGCCATTGAAT
>JAERRP010000055.1 GCA_016735415.1 Desulfobacterales bacterium
CGCAATTCTATGATCGGATCGGCCTTATCATCCTGACCTTTATGCAGGGCGAGGCCGCTGCGGGGATTTTCATGGCCGGTGATCGTGTACTGGCGACCATCAACGGTTTCTCAGCGGTTTTTGCGACAGCTCTGTTTCCTTCCGTGTCCAGATTATCGATGGAGAAAAAGGAGGATCTGGAGCGCCTCTGCGCCTGGGCCTTGCGGATGGTTTTTATTTTTCTTTTTCCGCTGGCGTCCTTGCTCTATATTTTCAGCGATCAATTTATCCTTCTGGCGTTTGGAGATAAATTCGGTGCCTCCGCGGCGATATTGCGGGTAGGCTGCTGGTCGTTCGTTTTATTCGGGTTCAACCGCATTCTCTCGATCGTGCTGATTGCTTTCTACCGCCAGGGCCAACTGGTCCGTATTCGTTTAGCCAGCTATATCTGTTATTTTTTTCTGTCTATTCTGCTGGTCTGGAAATTCAGTTTTGTCGGCCTGGCCTGGTCGAAAATTATTACCGAAGCAGGAATTTTGTTCTTTACGCTATCTTGTGCTCGTAAAGTAAGCCCGTCGGTGTCGATACTCAAAAGTTTTCTGGGACCGGCCGCTTTATGCCTGCTGTTTATCGTTGGGTTTGCGTTTATGGGAGGCGGAACCTTGCCCGCCCTAGTGCTTTTCACAGCCCTCTTCACTGCGACCACGGTGGTTTTCAAAGTCGTTCGCGCCGAGGATTTCAAGGCCTTGAAGACCTGGCTGGTTAAAATGGTTCGGAAACCACGGGTTTAAAACGAATACGGGACGCGCGCCGGTAATGACGAGATCCTATCATGAGAAACCGAATTGCTGAAATAGGACGCCTTGGCCGTACACTGATGGGCTACACTGTTAATTGCAAGATTCAGTTCTGCAATGCCATCGGCATGCGCTGCGAGCGTTGTCCAATGCTCAGGCGGGGCTGGAAGTCGAATGAGGTTTGGGTAGCCGGCCGCGCGCATTCACCGGCAGTGACCAACGAGCCTCTATAAAGCGCTGCACGGGTTGGCTCGCGTCTGAAGCTTGTGATGAGATTTGCACAAGTCTGCGGCCGTCCAGCCTCCTTCAAGACGGCTTTTGAACATGAAGGGCCAGGACTTTAGAAGCCCCCGTACTACAGGGCTCCTGACGAAGGACGCGCAGGGTGCCCCCCTCCCGCCAGCGCTCGGCGTAATCATCACTGCTGCCTGGAAAAGCATTCAAGCTGTCGATTACCGTGGCCACGACAACATGCTCGTCAACCTTGCCCACACGGGGACTGACCACCAGGTTAACTTTGGGCAAGCCATTTTCTTCGGTCTCCAGGAACTGATAATCCGTAGGATAGCCGCCAAATCGTTTGGGGAGAATCTCTTCACCGAGTCTGATCAGGTCGCTGCCTAAAAAATTCATGCCTTCGCTGGTCAATTTTTCATAGCTGCGAATGGTATGAAAGTGGAGATCATAGCCCAATTTCCCCATCAAACACCCGCAGTGTCTTCGCTCGAGTATGCCGTAATCGTCGCTTTCGACATTCAGCATGAATTTAGGGCAGGCGGGAAGAAGCGTGGTATAAATATTGGCGCGTACTTTCTGGCCTTCGCTTAGCGTTTTCTCACGCTGAATCACCGCAATTTTATCGGACAGAATGTGAACCTCATCCACCATTTTCGGGGCGGCACAGGCGATGCCGATCCGGCCGATTTCGCCCATGGTGTAATGGCAGACCGCGCGGGCCCCTGCATCGGAGACCACACCGGCCTTGGCCGGCGTGAGGGGTTCACCACCAAAACGAAACAGGGTGTCGGAAATATCGATGTTCCTATCCAGCGCCGCCATGCAGACACGAACGCCCGAGGCGGCGTTCGTGTTGAGCCAGGCCGCCCGCCCTTGTGATTTTTGATTCGCCAGCCATCGGGCGACCCGCCAGGCATCATTCAGGTGTACATGCTCTGGTGCTGCCAGGGCGTGGCCCATCAGGCGGCCGCTATAGACGGCGAAGGCGGTCATCAGGCTGTGTTTCCAGTTTCGCCGCGTCGGCGTCCAATCGTTCTGGGAAAACCATTTATGGACGATCATCCCTATTTTGGCTCTGCTCAAAAGGGCTTTGATGCCCGCCCCCCAAGGCGGCGTGGGGCGCCAGAGCGCATGCGGACGATCCATCAGATCATGGGCCTGGAGAAAGAAGTAATCATACACGGCATCCTGGGTATAATGATCCAGATCCAGATAGATCCGCTTGCCGGAGCTTCGCGAGCCTCCGGTTTGGGAAACAAAATGTGCGGTGGCTAAGGGGTTGTCGAAATCCCGTGGTTGCGTCCTAAGCTCAAAGCCCTGACGAACGATAGGTGTGCGACTCTTGAATTCGTCGAGGGACAGGTAAACACCGGCGTCGTAAAGGGCCTCGAGGGTGCCTTCGACGCCGCGTTGGTCAACCCACTTTTTAACCTGGTGAGATTCGATTGCGGCCCATCTCATCAGCTGGTGATAAGGACTGTGAGGGAGGCGGAAAATAACGCGTTCAATAATATCGATAAAGGAGGCTTCCCGGGAAGCAAGTTTGGTGCGGACGCGTCGCTCGCACTCAGCAGGGGTGAGGGGTTTCTTAAGGAAGGCGGGAAAGTCCCGCATGAAACGAAAGGAGAGACCCAATTCAGATAGAAGCGAGAGATCGGACGGCATATATCAACTTCTCATAACAAAGGTAAAGGTCTGGAATGAAGGCGCCACGACCCACGTGCTGTCCCAGCGCGTTCGGCAGCTTTCTTACTGGTTATCAATAGCAACCCGATGTGATGCTGTAAAGAAGGAGAAACGCCTTTCTCCATCAGCGTTGGGATCGTCCGGTCAAATGTTGAATCCTTCCTTGATCGGACGCGCAATTGCCGTTAAACTTAATTATGGGCACGAAAGGACAGATGCAGACATCCTGCTTGTTTGCGAAGCGGAGTGTCTTTTCGGCCATCATGTATCATTGGCGTCGGCCATCGGAATTCGGTGAAACTATTGGATGACCACGGAGGCGAAAACCATGCTTACTCCCACATTAACCCGTAGAGGCTTTCTTAAAAGCGTCGGGCTGGCGTCCGGATGGACCCTGGTTCAGGCGGCGACCGCCTGGAACTGCTGGGGATCGGTTTCAGCGTGTCAAAGTCTACGCAATCAGCGGCTGCGATGGATTGTCCCGTTCAGCCCGGGGGGTGGCTTCGATACCTATTCCCGCTTGATTGCGCCCCATCTGGCGGCTAAAGTCGGCGCTGCGGTAACCGTTGAAAACGTATCCGGGGCCGGCGGGACACTTGGCTCCCGCCGGATTCAGCAGGCCCGGCCGGACGGCCGTACGCTCGGCATTATCAATGCCCCTGGTCTTCTGACGGCCGCCCTGACCGGAAACACCCAGGCGCCCAATCCTCTTGAGGATTTCAGCATACTGGGACGCATCGTACGGAGCCGGACGGTCTGGGTGGCCGCAACAGGATCCGATATTAAACACATGGATGATATCTTTCGCGTGGCCGATCAGAGGCCGCTTCTATGTGCCACCACCGAAGCGGGCAGCACCAACTTTGTCGGTGTCGTGGTAACGAGCTCGATGTTAAAACTTCCTGTTGATCACCTGGCCGGGTTTCCAGGCACCCGCCAAACCTCATTGGCCCTGATTCGCGGTGAAGTCGATTTCGTGGCCCTGACCTTCGAGTCGGCCCTGGATCGGATTGAAAACGGTGATCTGAAAGTCATTCTTCAAATCAGCGCGCGGCCCATATCAGATCATCCTTCTTTGCAAGACGTTCCGGTCTTGGGCGGTCCATCCGGGCTGGCGGCCCGTCGGGCGCAACGTTCAGGCCAGCCGCCGGAGAACGTTATCAACCAGGCCAAAGCATTGGAGAGCCTGATCGGTGCAGGGCGTCTGGTCGCAGCGCCACCGGGGCTTTCGGAGGACATCTTTGAATGCCTGGAGGAGGGGCTGCATGCCGCCCTGACGGACCCCCAGTTTCAAGGCCAGGCGACCAAAGCCCGACGGACGCTCGATGTGGCCCGCGCCGCGGAAGCCCGTGCGGTGCTTTCCGAGGCGGCTTCCAGCGCAGGTGCCTTTGCCGGTATTTTGCGCCAGGCCATCGCCCGGATGCGGAAGTAGACGACCGAAAGAACAGCCCTCACAATGCCGATCCCATTGATTTGAAAGGATCCTGATGCTTGAGAGCATTTTCCAGGCCGCCCTTGAAGGTTTGGCGCTGGTGTTTGCATGGCCGAATATTCTTTATCCGGTCGGCGGAGCGCTCCTGGCGATGCTGTTTGCAGCCATCCCCGGTATCAGCGGGGTAACTTTGATGGCGCTGGCGATTCCTTTGACGCTCAACTGGGAACCGATACCCGTAATGCTTCTATTTGGAGCCCTGGTCGGCAGCGGCACTTTCATGGGATCGATGACGGCCATTTTGTTCAATATCCCCGGTACGGCGCCCAATGCGGCAACGATATTGGACGGATATCCCATGGCCTGCCGGGGGGAAGCGAAAACCGCCATCGGCTGTTCGGCTGCGGCCTCGGCCCTGGGCTCCACTTTCGGGATTGTGCTGCTGATCCTCATGATACCCGTTATGCAGGCCATCATCCTGGCGATCGGGCCGCCTGAAATGCTGATGCTGGCGATTTGGGGATTGACCACCATCGCGGCTGTGAGTCGCGGCTCCATGATAAAAGGTTTAGCGGCCGCCGGTCTGGGGCTCATGCTGGCCTTCGTGGGCGTTGATCCCCGAACGGCGGAAACGCGGTACACCTTCGACTGGATTTATTTGAGGGATGGCTTGAGCATTGTTCCAGTTTTTCTCGGCATTTTTGCCGTGGCGGAGGCGGCCCATATAATGATTTCCGACCGCACGACGATATCCGGCCGGAACCGGCTGGAAGCCCTGACCGGAAACACCTGGCGGGGGGTGCGGGCCGTCTTCCGGCATTTCGGTCTTTTCCTGCGAAGCTCGACGGTGGGCGTCATTATCGGAATGATTCCGGGCATCGGTGGGACCGTGGCTTCTTTTGCCGCTTATGGCCAGGCCGTGCAGACCAGTAAACCCGGAAAGATCCCCTTCGGTTCGGGGAATATTCGGGGCGTATTGGCTCCGGAAGCAGCTAACGATGCCAAGGACGGCGCTTCCCTCGTGCCCACCCTGGCTTTTGGTGTTCCCGGCAGCGAGGGTACCACCTTACTTCTGGCGGCCTTAATTCTGCACGGGCTCACTCCCGGCCGGGAACTTTTCACCCACCAGCTGCATCTGGTTTTTGTACTGATCTGGTCTCTTTTTCTGTCTAACTGGCTCACTTCTATTTTCGGCCTGTCGATGGTCAACCTGATGGCCCGCGTAACCGTCATGCCGGTGCAGTATCTTGGCCCCTTTATCATTTTAATAGCGACCATGGCCGCGTTTATCCGTCAGGGCCAGCTGGGGGATGTCGTGGTCGTGAGCCTTTTCGGAATTTTTGGTTACTATATGAAGAAGTATGATTGGCCCCGGATCACGCTGGTTATTGCACTGGTGCTGGGGGGCCTGTTCGAGAACAGCTTCCACCTCACGATGCGCCTGCATGATCTGGGGCGGGTGATTTTCTGGCAGCGCCCGATTGCCATGGGTATTTGCGCCCTTACCATCTTCAGCCTCTGCTGGCCCTGGGTGCGCCGTCGCCGAAGTTTGTCGAGAGGGAAAGCCCCGTGACCAGGCCCAGTGCAGACCAAATCGCTTTTTCGGCCTTGCTGCTGCTCGGCGGGTTGTTGTTTTTTCGTCTGACCCTGCCGCTCGGGAGAATGGCGCAAATGGTGCCGATCCGTGTCCTGGTGCCCACCATCGCCCTGTTGGTGTTGCAACTGGTCCTGGACGGGCGCGCCCGGCGGAATACACCATCCCCGGATCACAAAATGCCGGAAAGCCATGGCCTCGTTCCGGACGGGCATCGGTCCGAAGGGCCTTCAGATCGCAGGCTTAACACTTCGAGTGCTTCGGGAAACACGGTGCGGGAATACCAGATCATTTTCCTGCTGGGTTTCCTTCCGGCGCTTATTTACCTGATCGGGTTTGTCTTTTCGGCCGCCCTGTTCATCTGGTTTTACTATCGGGTTTATTTTAAAAAAAAGTTTCTGGTTTCAGCCTCTCTTTCCCTGTGTGCGGCCCTTTTTCTTTATGTTGTGATGATCCTGCTCCTCGGTATGGATATGGGCGCCGGACTGATCTGGCGTGTTGCGGGATCCGCGATTTAACCCCCCGCAAAGTGTTTTTACTGTACCAAATCCCACCTGCTGAACAGGGTCATAAGGGGATGCCTGCCATCGGTTTCGACGAAAGCCGGATATCCACGGGAGCACCTCGTTATTCGGCCAGACAACCGACAGGACAGGCAACTCTCTGCCGGACGTGATTCAGCACGCGTC
>JAERRP010000513.1 GCA_016735415.1 Desulfobacterales bacterium
GATTTCACCCGCCATATGAATCGCCTGATCCGGCTGAATGTCAAAGCCCGCACGTTTGAATGCCAGCCCGGTTATCGCTTCGGCGAGTTGCAGGCCCGACTGCAGAACAAAGGGCTGTTTTTTCCCCCGGACCCTTCCAGTGGAGAATACGCCACCTTCGGCGGCATGCTCGGCACGAATGCCAGTGGGGCCCATTCGGTCAAATACGGGAATGTGGCCGATTATTTCGAAGATGCCGACATCGTGCCGGGGACCGGGGAAATGCTTCGGCTGTCAGCGATCCGGGCGGCCCATCTGAACACACTTCCCGAAGCACTCGGGAAACTGGCGAACCTCTACCGGGACAACGCCGCCCGGATCGAGGCCGCCTATCCGGATACGCCCTATAACTCCGCCGGCTACAATCTCAGAGGCCTGGTCCAGGGCGGGCACCTAGACCTGAGGCGGCTGCTGGCCGGTTCCGAAGGCACCCTGGGCATCACGACCCGACTTAAATTCCGGCTGATCGACCATCCACCGCACGACAGCCTGGTGGTGGCCTACATGGATGACGTCATAGCCTCGGCCGAGGCCGTGCTGCAGATCCTGCCCATGGGTCCCTCCGGAATCGAAGTCATGGACAAGTCCCTGCTGAATGTGGCCAAGGCCAACGATCCGTCCCTGGCGGCGACGCTGCCGGACGATCTCGACAACGTGCTGCTGATCGAGTTCGACGGTGCGGCCGCGGACATCTGTGCCGCCAAAGCCCGTCAGGTTCAGGACCTCCTTAAGCAAAACGGCCACACCGAGCGGGCCTACCTGGCTGTAGCAGCCGAGGAGAAGGCACGTTTCTGGAACATCCGCAAAGCGGCCGTACCGATCCTCTACAAGCTCAAGGGACGCAAAAAGATCCTGGCCCTGATCGAAGATGCCGCCGTGCCGGTCGAAAACCTGGTGGCTTTTTATAAAGGCATCTACCGGGTCCTGGGACGGTTCGGGGTCGACTTTGTGATCGTGGGCCATATCGCCAAGGGGCTTCTGCACACGCGTCCCCTGCTGGATCTGAAGGACCCGCAGGACGTTCGTCTCCTGAAACGCATCGCCGACGATTACTACGAGATGGTGCGGGAACTGGGCGGCACCGTGTCCGGCGAACACGGTGACGGCCGACTGCGCAGTGCCTACATCAAGCGCCGCTACCCGGATATCTACGGACTCTTTCTTCGCACCAAAGAACTGCTGGACCCGCAGGGCTTGCTCAACCCGGACATCATCACCCGCCACGATGCGGACCAGATGATGAAGGCCCTGCGCTATGGCGGCGATTACCGGGCCCGGGACAGGGAGCCGACCGTTCTGAACTGGCCGGAACGCTTCAGTGGCGAAATCGAAATGTGCCACGGCTGTTCCAAGTGCACGACCGTCACCACCGCCACCCGGATGTGCCCGATCTTTAAATTCACCCGCCGCGAAGCGGCATCCCCCAAAGCCAAGGCCAATGTTCTGCGGGCCTTGATCAGCGGGCGCATCGATTCCCGATCGCTCTATACGCAGGCGTTCCAGACGGTCATGGACCACTGCGTCAACTGCGGCAGCTGCCACCTGGAATGTCCCTCGAATGTCAACATCCCCAAAATGGCGCTGGAGGCCCGCGCGCGGTACGCGCGGCGCTTCGGCGTGCCGCTGGGCGAACATGTGGCCGGTCATATCGAGCGGGTCGGCCGCTGGACCCATCGTTTATCGCCCGTCGTCGGGCGGCTGCAGTCCCTGCCACTGGCGAAGCGGACGCTCGAAAAAACCATGGGATTTGCGGCCCGGCGCCGGCCGGTCACCTTTGCGCCCCGCTCGCTCTTCGATCGCCGGGCGCACACCAACGGCCGGGGACGGCGCAAGGTGCTCTACTTTGCCGGTTGCTACGCCGGTTACATCCGCCCGGAAATCGGAGAGGCCGCCATCCGGCTGTTGAACCACCTGGGGCTGCAGGTACTCCTGCCGGAGCAGCACTGCTGCGGCCTGCCCCTTTTATCCAAAGGGCTGGCCGACGCGGCCCGGTATAAAGTCCAGACCAACCTGAAGCGCTGGCACCACTTGATGGAAGCGGCGGATGCCGTGGTGGTGACCTGTTCCTCCTGTGGCTATGCCCTCAAAGAAGAATGGGGATACCTGGCCCGGGGACCGCAAGTTGCGGCGGTGCGTGCTAAAACCATGCATATCAGCCAGATGGTTATGGCGGCCGGAGAGGGCCTGCGGCTTACAACACAGCCTCTGCGGCTGGCCTATCACTACCCCTGCCATCTGAAGCTGCAGAGCGACCCGAACTGTTCGGTGGATATGCTTTCCATGCTGCCCGCCGTGCGGGTCACACCCCTGAAAACCCATTGCTGCGGCATGGCCGGGAGCTGGGGAATGAAAGCCGCCAATTTCGAACTCAGCCGGAATATCGGCAGCGACCTGACCTGTCAGTTAAACACTTCGGGGGCCGATTGCGGCGTGACCGACTGTCCCACCTGCCGTCTGCAGATGGAGCAGTTCAGCCGCCTGCCGGTTCGTCATCCGGTGGAAATCGTGGCGGCAAGGCTGGCTGATTAGCGGCCTCAGGATTCATCCTGCTCCGCCAGGGCATTGAGTTCCAGTGTCAAGGGGCGCTCGTCTTCGCTCTTGCCGTCAAACCGGATCGAGGCCGGACGCCGGTAGTTGTCTTCGCCCGGCGTCGCCGCCAGCCAATCCTCCCGACAGGCCCTGACCACCCGAAAAGCCACCGAGTTCGTGTCCACCAGGCTTTTTTCCAGCACCAGGGCCAGCTTGCCCTTGCGCTCCTCCAAACGCATAAGGGCCCCAGTGGGACTCCCCAAGGGCCCCCATTCGGAAAAATCCTTTTCCAGATTGCGGATGGCGGCCATCTGGCCGGTGGCTCCGTTGGCAATCAGGCTGAAGACGGTGAAACCCAGATTGTAGGTATAATTGCAGTCAAAACGCGTGGGATGGCTGCCGCGGCCATCATAGCCATAAAAATGGGCCTGGGTTTTTAAATTGGGAATCGATTTATTAAAAAGCTTGATGACCGGTCCCGGCAAATCACCTTCACTGGCAACCAAACCGCCCTTCGCCAGGACCTGCCGAAGGGTTTTCAGCGAAATGATGATTTCCTTGACCAGCAGGAAACGACCATCGGGATTTTTGAAAAGAACCTGGGCGTAGGTGGCCGGATCCAGACCGCCCTTGAGCATGGTTTTCTCGTAATAGGTCTTTTCGATGCCGATTTTATAAAGCCCCTTCTCCTTCAGGATATTCAGGTAATCCTTGACCAGCCCCATGAGGACCTTGTCGGTTTCCACCAGTGAGAACTGGAAATTGCCGTGACTGTCGCGTTCGGTGAGCAGCCCTGTCTGGAAAAAGTCCGGAATATCGTTGAAAAGCTCCTCGTCCCGGGCGTTCCAGATACCGGGCGCAGCGTCGCTGGTGATGTCTTTGGTGAGCCGCCGCAGGTATTCGAGTTTATCTTCCAGACGCGCAAAGCTGGCATGAAAATCCTGGTCGTGTTTATCGTTGTAGTCGGCGATGATGGTGTTGAGTTTGACGATAAATACCTGGATCTCGTTGACGAATTCCAAAACACCTTCCGGAATGACCAGAACGCCGCAGTTCTTGCCGGCCGCCGCCCGGCGCACGATGGCGTCGCAGATCACCCGCGAAAGATGCCGCAGGGTGATGCCAAAGGCCGTGAAATCCGTAGCGTGATCGCTCCGGGCGGCCTGAATGCGCTGCTGGTCCACATAATTCGCCAGGTCCTCGCCGACCAGGGTCATGTTGGCATGGGTCTGGAGCGCCACCTCCAGGGCCAGGTGGCTGGCCGAGCGCCCCATGACCTTGCAGATATGCCAGTATTTACGGTCCGAGCTGCAGTCCGTGCAAAGATTGGAGATGTCCTGGGAAAAGGCCCGGGCCGCCGAGTGAAATCCGAACGAAATAGCGCACAGCACATGGCCGCCGGCATCCCGCACCTGCACGTCGCCGTCGATGGTTTTGGGTACCCCGATGACCTGGATACCGTCATCCATCATCTCCTGGGCCAGGAAAGCCGCGTTGGTGTTGGAGTCATCTCCCCCCACCACCACCAGCGCATCCAGCCCGAGAGCCCGGCAGGTCTGACGCGAGAGGGCCATTTTCTCCCGGGTGTCGATCTTGGTGCGGCCGGTGCGAATCATGCCGAAGCCGCCCAGGTTGCGGTAGGCGTCCACAAGTTCGGCCGTGATTTCTATATATTCGCTCTCGATAATGCCGTCCGGCCCCATCATAAAACCCACCAGCCGGTTTTCCGGGTTGGCCTTCTGGGCCGCGTCGAAAAGCCCGGCAATGACATTGTGCCCGCCCGGGGCAGGACCGCCCGAAAACACAATCCCGATGGTGCGCGACCGGGTCAGGTCTTCCCCCTGCCGGTTCTCCAACCGGTCTTCGCCGATGATCGTCTGAACCTTGTTGCCGATGATGCGCGGCAGCTGGCGTTTGGCCTCCGGATCGATTTCAAAACGACAGCCCTCGACATCGCGCAGGGAAGTATAATCGCTATTGAAAACTGTGCAACGCGGCGGGCGGAAGGCCCTTCGTTCCACCAATCCCGGGTTGATATTGCTGATGGCGTTTTTTACGATCGGGCTGGCCATCAACGCCTGAAGGTCCATTTTCTGGGCAGATTTCATGTTCCCTCCGTATATGGATTAGAGGTTCGGTTCCGCTGCAAGCAGAGCGGGCCAACGACACGCCGAAGGTGGTGAGTATGTTGGAATGTGATGATTTATTCATAACATAGAGCATGGTGCCGTTCAACGGATTTCGGCATTTTGCTTGACCTATACAGAGACATATTCTATTAAAATTGTGTTTCACGCCCCCCGATTGAGGGGTGGAACGAATGGCAACCGGAGTTGAAGGCTGTTCCGCGCGGACAGACGGATACGAACACCTTAAAACTCAAGGAGGACTGGTATGAACAAACGCTTATGGTTGGGTCTGGCAGCAGCATTGGTAATTCTGGTAATGGCGGTTCCGTTTACCGCCGCGGATGATATTAACTTGGCCAAAAAGTCCACCATCGAAGATATTCTTAAAAGAGGTGAATTACGGGTGGGATTCGAAGCCGGTTATCTGCCGTTTGAAATGTCTGACAAGAGTGGCAAGTTCGTGGGCTTCGATATCGACATGGCCAAAGCCATGGCCAAGGCCATGGGCGTTAAATTCGTACCGGTGAATACGGCCTGGGACGGCATCATCCCTGCGCTGGTCACCAAGAAATTCGACATCATCATGAGCGGCATGACCGTTACCCAGGAGCGCAACCTCAAAATCAACTTTGCCGATCCTTACATTATTGTGGGTCAGACCATCCTGCTCAGCAAAAAACATGCGGGCGTCGTCAAATCCTACAAAGATCTGAACGACCCCAAATTCACCGTTACCTCCAAACTGGGCACCAACGGTGAAAAGGCCATCAAGCGCCTGCTTCCCAAGGCCACCTACAAATCTTGGAATAGCTGGAATATTGCAATTTATT
>JAERRP010000473.1 GCA_016735415.1 Desulfobacterales bacterium
TCACCGCGGGCCCAGGAGTATCGCCGGGCCTGCGAACGGCTGGCCGCGCTCCCCGATATTGAATCGCAAAAAGTCCTGGAAATTAAAAACCGGCGGCAATCCGGCCGGTACCGTATCGATGCCGACAAGATCGCTGAAAAAATGATCCGGGACGCCTTGAGAAACGACGAATAGCCCTTCTATTGATGCCCATGCAGATCTAAAATCAGATGCCATGTCCGGGGTTGGGTGGCGGCGGCCCTGGGCGGTCCCTAAGGAGACGGAACCCATGAATGCCATCGTTTATCGACCGGTCGGCGTCATCGCCTCGCCCCACAAATCCCGGGAGGGGATGCCGATTCAAGCCGCGGGTGCCAGGGGGATCCGCGGCACCGTCACCGTATTCCGTGAATATGCGGAAGGTCTGAAGGATCTGGAAGGCTTTTCCCACATCATCCTGCTGTACCATTTTCATCTCACCCGGAATCGGGATCTGGTGGTTACCCCCTTTCTCGACACCGAACCCCGTGGGGTCTTCGCCACCCGTTCTCCCAACCACCCCAATACCATCGGGCTTTCCATCGTGCAGCTGCTGGCGGTGCAGGACAATATGCTGGTGATCGAAGATGTAGACATCATCGACGGCACCCCCCTGCTGGATATCAAACCTTATGTCCCGGCCTTCGATCACCGTGAGCCGGACCGTGTCGGGTGGCTGGAAAAAGCGCAGCAGAAAGCGGATACCCGCAAAGCGGATAAGCGATTCGAATAACGATAGAACTTCCCCGTGAAACAAATTCACAATCCATAACAGGAGGGATCATGCGACGTGTCTATTTCAGAGGCGGCTTCCTGACGCTGCTGACCTTGCTGACGGCTTTTTACGGCTGCGGTTATAATACCATGCAGCAGTTGGAGGAGGGGGTCTTAAAAGCCTGGGGCGATGTGGAATCCAATCTCCAGCGCCGGGCGGACCTGATACCCAACCTCGTGCAGGTGGTCAAAGGTTACGCCGCCCACGAAAAGGAGACCCTGCAGGCGGTCATCGAAGCCCGATCCAAAGCCACCTCCGTTCAGATTTCTCCCAGCGACCTCGGTAATGCTCAGGCCATGCAGAAGATGCAGGCGGCGCAGGGCGCCCTTTCTTCCGCCCTGGCCAGGCTCATGGTGGTGGTGGAGCGCTATCCGGATTTGAAAGCCAACCAGAATTTCCTCGACCTTCAGAACCAGCTCGAGGGCACTGAAAACCGGATCAACGTCGCCCGTCAGCGCTACAACCAGGCGGTGGAGCGCTTCAACTTTGCGATTCGTAAATTTCCCAACAATCTCACCAATAATTTTCTGTTGAACCTGGAGCGCAAGGAATACTTCAAGGCCGAAGAAGGCGCCCAGACCGTCCCCCGGGTTAATTTCAGCGATTAGGAGCACCATGAAATCGAGGCAAAGGCTTCACGTTCGACTGCTGGCCCTATTGATGGCGATTGGGCTACTGGCGGCGGCAACACCGGCGTCGGCCCTTGAGGTCCCGCCACTCAAAGGCCGCGTAAACGACTATGGCGCCATGCTTTCGCCGGCGACACGTCAGGGCCTGGAAGGCATGCTGCGGGATCTGGAGCAAACGGATTCCACCCAAATCGTGGTGCTGACCATCCCATCGCTCGAAGGCGACAGCCTGGAGGCCTTTTCCCTGCGCGTGGTCGAGCAGTGGCAAATCGGGCAGAAGGATGTGGACAACGGCGCCCTGCTGCTGATTTCGCGCGCTGACCGCAAGCTGCGCATCGAGGTGGGTTACGGGCTGGAAGGCCGTCTGACCGCCCTGGTGTCCGGCCGGATTATCCGCGATGTCATCGTGCCGCATTTCAAGGCCGGTCAGATCGATCAGGGCGTGCTTGGCGGCGTCCAGGCCATGATCGCTGCGGTCAAAGGCGAGTTCGTCGCCACGGCGGCCCCGGAACGCCGGGGCTCCGGTTCGCGCCATGGCCTGTTCGGCCTGATGATGGCGTTGTTTATCCTGAACATTCTGGGCCGCCTGCGACGGCCGCTGGGGATCCTGGCCGGCGGCGTGATGGTCCCCATTATCGGAACGGCTGTATTGGGTTTCAGTTTGACCCTCCTCCTGATCCTGATACCGGCGGGCCTGATGGCGGGTCTCCTGGCCGGTTTTCTGGGCGGCCCGCTGTCCTTTGGTCACGCCGCTGGTCGCTCCCGCGGGGGTGGTTTCTGGATCGGT
>JAERRP010000890.1 GCA_016735415.1 Desulfobacterales bacterium
CGCAAAGATATGCGGGTGGGGGCGATGTCTTCCTTGCCACCCTTAAATCATCGGCGAAGGGATCTCTATCCAGACCCAAAAAAAACCCGGCCGCGATCTGCCATGTGATTCGCCAGCCGGATTCTAAGCCGTTGTTTATTTATCAGAATATCGCCTGCCGTACAATTGGCACCCGGGGGGAAATCAATCTATGGCCCGGGGATGTCGTAGGTCGTGCAGTTGCCGCCCGCACAGGTGCGGGTCTGTTTCCGGGCGCCCGCCCCACGGGTGCCCGTTCCCATGGCAAAGTTGGAGGAACTCATCACGCGCTCGAAATCTTCGGCGCCACAATGGGGGCATTGGGTTTCCATGGTGTCGTCGGTTCGAACCGCCAGAAATTCAAAAAGCTCCTGGCATTTTAAACAGCGGAATTCGTATATCGGCATTGGCTTTCCTCATTTTTGGTCTTGTGCCCTTAATTAGGCTTTGGGCCGCCATTTTGTCAAGCCATCTTCCCGGGCACTTCCGCAAACCGTCAATCACCCCGCAGCATTTCGCGGGCATGATCGCGGGTCTTGGCGGTAATTTTAACGCCACCCAGCATGCGCGCTATTTCCTCGAGGCGGGCCGATTCGTCCAGGGGGGCAATATTCGTAACGGTCCGCCCAGCTTCAACCTGTTTGGTGATTTTAAAATGAGCGTTGCCGAAACGTGCAATCTGGGGCAGGTGGGTGATGCAGATAACCTGATGGTGCCGGGCCAGTGATTTGAGCTTCTGGCCCACGACTTCAGCGATCCCACCGCCGATACCGGCATCCACCTCATCAAATATCACCGTTTCCACGGCGCCGGAATCCGCCAAAATGGCTTTGAGGGCGAGCACCACCCGCGAAAGTTCACCGCCGGAGGCAATGGCGGCCAAGGGTTTGAGGGCCTCGAACTCATTGGGGGAAATGAAAAAAGTGGCGTGATCGTATCCGCGTTCGTCGATTCGCAGACCTTCGTGGGACATCCAGGGCGGCGTCCGGTCATCCGCCGTCACACCGGTCAGGACCACCTCAAACTGCGTCTGAGTCATCTTGAGTGCGTCCAGTTCCGCAATGATTCTGGCGGCCAGATCCTGGGCCACTTCCCGGCGCCGTGCCGACAACCGGTCGGCATCCCGCACCAGCAGGGCATGCTGTTTCGATAAAAAGACCTCTTCCGCCTTGATCCGGTCCTCAAGATTTTCCAGTTCAGCAAGGCTCTGGCAAATCGCCGCCGCCGTCGCCAGGACGCTTTCCAGGGAACCGCCGTATTTGCGCTTGAGGCGGCTGATCATGTCCAAACGTTCCTCGACCTCATCGAGCCGGTTTTCGTCGCTTTCCACTCGCTGTAAGTAACGTCGGAGCGTTTCAGTGATGTCTTCCACCTGGTAGCCCAGTTCGGCCAGTTGGGTACCGGGGGCCTCGAGGGCCTTATCGATGGCGGCGGCCTTTTCCAACTGCCTTTGGATGGCAGCCAATTGATCGACAATGGCGCCCTCGGCGGCATACAGGCCTTCGACACAGGTTCCCACCGTCTGCAAGAGGGTCTGGGTGTTGCGCAAGCGCCGCCTTTCCTGCTCAAGCGCAGCGTCTTCTCCGGACTGAAGACCGGCCATTTCGATTTCCTGCCCCTGAAAACGCAGCAGCTCGATCTGCTCGTTCTGGCGGCGTTGCTGTTTTGTCAACGTTTCCAGTTTTTCCAGATGAGGCCGCATGGCGGTATGCCGTTCGGCAATTGCCGCCCGCATCGGCAGGAGACCACCATACTGGTCCAGAATGTCCAGTTGCAGGTCCTCCTTGAGGAGCCCCTGATGGGCATGCTGGCTGGAAATACTGGCCAGTTCGGCCGTGACCGTGTTCAGGACCTGCATCGTGGCCATGCCACCATTGAGGTAGACGCGATGCCGGTCGTTGCGTGAAATCAGTCTTCGGACCAGAAGCCCATCTTCCGGATCATAGCCGTGGGCGCGCATGGTGCGGGCCACGGATGAGGCCGGGGCGATATCGAAAAAGGCTTCCAGTTCGGCGGTTTCAGCGCCGCTGCGAATGAGTTTGGCTGAGGCCCGGGATCCGAGCAGCAGGTTGACGGCATTGATGATAATGGATTTGCCGGCCCCGGTTTCGCCACTCATGACGGTCAGACCGCTTTCCAGCTGGATCCGGAGGTCGTCGATAATGGCAAATTTTTTTATGGAGAGTTCCCGAAGCATGGCAAAATGGCGTTTTCGGCCCTCCCGTCGAACGGCCGGGGCGCAAGGCATAGTTCCTGGTGTTCGGAAAAGACGGAGCGGCCGGAGGGGCTAACCGGCAGCGGCCTGGAATCCGAGATCGAAAGCTTTCAGGTTGGCCTCGACAAAAGCCTTCTTGGTCCGGGTGCGGACGGCCTCGCGGACTGTATCGGCGGCCAGCGGCAGCAGGTCGGTCCGGCACAAGGCACCAAGCAGGACGATGTTGAGAGACATGATGTTGCCCGCCACCCGCGCCCGTTCGGCGGCATCGAACGCGATCAGGCGATGGGTTTTGGCTCTGACCAAAGACGTAATTTTTTCCAGATCCGGATAGGTGCCCCTGCCGATGGCCACTGTAAACGGCGGCAGGGGCGCCATGTTGGTAATCACTGTGGTGCGGGCATTGCATTTTTTGAGCGCCCGCAGGGTTTCCGCCGGTTCGAAACCCACCAGCACGTCCGCCTCGCCGTCGGAGATAATCGTGCTCTCGGCGTCACCGAACACGAGGGCCGACTCCACGACCCCGCCCCGCTGCGCCATACCGTGAATTTCGCTCATGCGAACGGAGATATCGGCCATCAGGGCCGCTTCTCCGAGGACCTTGGACGCCAGCAGGTTCCCCTGGCCGCCCACGGCCACGATGATCAATCGCATTGGTTTCATATCCGCTCCTTCTTGGCGCTGACTGCCGCCCGATGATTTCAGGCGGTTGGTTTCACAGGACTGATGGCGTTTTCCGGACAGACCTGGGCACATACAGCGCATCCGGTGCAGATGTCCGGATCGATCCGCACCCGGTCGCCTTCGAGAAAAAACGCCGGGCAGCCGAGGTCGTTGATACAGTCGCGGTGGTTTTGGCAGCGTGCCGTAATCTGAAAGGGTTTACCGCGCAACTGTTTGAGGGCTTTGGCATACAGTGTACATTTCTCCCTGGCGATAACCACGGAAACGCCCTCAAACAGGACCGCCTCGCGAATGGCGGCGATGCTCTTTTTCAGGTTGTAGGGTTTGATGGTGGCCACGTGGGCCACTCCCAGGGCCTTGACTATGGCTTCGATCGATATCTGGCCATAGCCGTCAAGGTTGAGTTCGTTCATATCGACACCCGGGTTGGGCTGGTGTCCAGTCATGGCCGTGGTGCGGTTGTCCAGAATGACCAGGGTGATGTTGTGGTTGTTGAATACGGCGTTGATCAGCCCGGGAATACCGGAATGGAAAAAGGTGGAATCCCCGATAAAGGATACCACCTTCTGATCGGTAACCTGGGCAAAACCGCCGGCACTGCCCGTGGAGGCCCCCATGCAGATTACGAAATCCCCCATGGCGAGGGGTGGCAGAAATCCCAGGGTGTAGCATCCGATATCGGAAGGATGGATGGTGTCCAGGCCTTCCGTGGCCTTCTTGACAGCATAAAAGGTGGCCCGGTGAGAGCAGCCGGCGCACAGGGTAGGCGGCCGGGACGGCATTTCGGGGACATCGCTGAGATCGGGAATGACCGGTGGGGTATAGGCGACCCCGAAGTAGGTGGCAATGACCCGGCGGACCATGGCCGGATCGAATTCGTAGAGTCGCGAAAAAAGATCGGCGGCTTTTCCCCGGATGGGAAGCGTCAGGCCTTCCGTCTGCGCAATCGCCTTTACGGCCTCCTCCATGACGGGCTCACCCTCTTCCACCACGAGGACCTTTTCACAGGCCGCCAGAAAATGCTTCACCATGGTTTGGGGTAAAGGATGCGAAAACCCGATCCGCAGAATTCGTATCCGCGCCTTGATGGCAAGGTCACGGACCGCATCCGCGGTATAGGCATAGCTCACGCCATTGCAGATGATTCCCCAGGCCCCGCCGCCTTTTTCAAAATTATAGGGGCTGGTATTGGCCAGTTCTTCAGCCCGTACGATATTTTCCAACAGCCGGGCGTGCAATTGGCGGGAGACGGCCGGCACCGTGACAAAGCGGAATGGATCTTTCTTGAATCGGCCTTTGGGCTGCGGGGTTTTGATTGCGCCCAACGCCACCACGGCCGTGGAATGGTTGATGCGGGTGGTGGTACGCAGGATGACCGGTTCATTCAGTTTTTCAGACAGCTCGAAAGCATAGGGGACCATTTCTTTGGCCTCAGCCACCGAGGACGGCTCCAGCACCGGAAGTCCGGAGAGTTTGCCGTAGTAACGATTGTCCTGCTCGTTCTGGCTGGAAAACATGTACGGATCATCCGCCGAGATGATGACCAGACCGGCACGGGTACCCACATAGGCCAGGGTCATCAGGGCGTCGGCCGCGACGTTCAGGCCGACATGCTTCATTATGCACATGGCCCGGACACCCGCGTTGGCCGCCGCCGCGGTCACCTCCAGCGCAACTTTTTCGTTGGTGCTGTATTCGAAATAAAGATCCGTCTCGTGGGAAATCTGAAACAGATTGAGCGATATCTCCGATGAGGGCGTGCCGGGATAGGTCGATGCAAACGCCACACCGGCTTCCAGCGCTCCCCGGGCGATGGCTTCGTTTCCGAGCATCAGCATTTTATGCCCCGGATGATCCGTAAGAAGTTTATGCATGGTCCATCCTTCGTTCTGTGGGTTGACACGTAAGCTTCGCCCCCGCCCATCTCAGGCGGGTTTGATTGATCCATGGCCGTGACGGGGTTTGGCCATCTGGCCGGTTGCCTTTTGGGTGACACGCCGTCAGCGCTAATCGTTTACAACAGGCGCAAATGGGCTGTAAAGTCCTTTCTAAGGGCAGACGGTGGCATGGAGTTTTCTATTTTGCTCAAAAAACTTTACAAAAGCATGCGCTTCGTTTAACAAATAGTGTTTATATTCTCATCTATTTTGAGAGATATTTCACAAAGAAATGGGCTGAGATTCTGATGCCCAGTAGATTATGAAAACATGGGGCCGGCCCGTGGATATGGCGAGGGTTGTACAAATCCCTGATGCGTGAAAGATCGGGGCCGCTCGAGTAAAAAATCGCTTCGTTGGGGTCTTATAGTGCGCCCCGAATCCATCAACTGAACGTTTGGCAAAAAAGGCCTTGAAATGGAACTGCCCCTGGTGCTGGTGATTGCCACCCGCAACGCCGGCAAAACAAATGAAATTCGCGCATTGCTCCAGGACTTTCCACTCGACATTCGGAATCTGGATGATTTCGGGCCCATTCAAGAATAACACACTGACCCGCCACATGAAGGGTGTGCATGGAGTCTATAC
>JAERRP010000443.1 GCA_016735415.1 Desulfobacterales bacterium
CACGCGTCAGGGCGCTGTAAATCCGCAGAAGTTGGTCCGGCAGTTCCCGCACGTCCGATATCACGGTATGATGGACGTGGCCGTAAAGGTCGTCCAGACGCGGGCTGACCGGGAGGTTCACCGTGGTGGCGTGGGTGAAGATGCGCTGCGCCCGGGCTTCGCCGATGGCCTGGCGCGTGTCGGCAATCGCGTAGTCCTGTTTGTATTCCAGGTCATTGGGGAACCCGTCGCCGATCACGATCAACAGCCGCACGCGCGCATCCAGGGCCAGCAGATCCCGGGTCGCCCGACGTACGGCCGCCCCCATCCGGGTGCTGCGCTGGGGCGTAAGGCAGCCGATGCCGCCGCGGATTTCTTCCGATAGGGACGCGTCAAAATCCTTGATGCGGAAATAATCGACCCCCAGGCGGCCCGTACCGGAGAAGCCTGCAATCGCGTAACGATCACCGACCACCTCCAGGGCCTGGCTGAACAGCACGATGGCCTCCTTTTCCACGTCCAGCACGGACGCCTGCGATCCATCCACAATATTGGACGTGGAGCGGGAGAGGTCAACCAGCAGCAGCACCGCCACATCACGGCGCTGCTTGATGCGTTTGATATAAAGACGGTCCGAGGGCATGATCCCGGCCCGGCGGTCTATGGCATAGTCCAGCAGGGCCCGGTAGTCGAAGTCATCGCCCTCCACCCACTGCCGCAGGAGCTTGAGCCCCTCGGGGCGCAACAGTTCGAAGGCGTATTTCAAACGGCGCACGAGTCCCTGGTGCCGCCGCAGGACAGATTCGTAGAACCCGTTGGTGCCGGCCGCCAGGCGGCGGTCACGCACACGCACGTGATCGTGCAGATAGTCGCTGATGAGATGGTTCCATTCCCGCAGCCAGACCACCGCCTCCACATCGTCGGGGTCTTCGACCGCCACGACCGCACCGGTCGGTTCGAACGCCTGCCAGTCCGCCGGATCGAGGGCCGGAACCGCTCCGTTCGGCAATCCGTCCGGGCGAACCGTCTCCCGGGCCTGCCGCACGAGTTCCCGCAGGTCTTCATCATCTATCCGCCCGGCGTTGCGCTGCAGGGCCAGGCGCAGATCGGCCTGGTAAAGCTTAAACCCCCGAGTCGCCAGTCGTCGGGCCATAGCGGCCGCCTGGGGCGCCAGGCTGGTGAAGGCCCGCGTGTAGCCGCCGGTCTGTACGGGCAGGCGAAAGGGCGCCACCAGGGAGCCGTAAGGTTGTTTCCCGACGGCCAGAACCGCCGCCGCCGGCACAAAAAAAGCCGCCACCAGTCCGGCGCTGCCCTCAACCGGCATTTGCGCAGGCCCGGCCGCCACAAAGGCCTCCTGCATCTGCTGCAGCAGCGACAGCCCAGCCGGCGCGTCGAGACGGATGGTTTCAAGGGGCAGATCAAGGGCCAGCCGCGCGTAGGCCGCATCCAGGAACGAAGGCGTCGGTGTGTTTTCCTGACGGCGCTGGAATTCCTTCTGGAAGACCGGCAGCCCCTGGCGGATCAGGCCCGGATAATCGGATTGCAGCCGTACCCGCAATCGCGCGTGCTCGAAGAGGGTCAACAGATCGAGGGCCAGCTGCCGTTGGCCGAAACCGCCCAGAAAACGCGATAAATCATCGGCGCGGGAGTCCCGGCCATCGCCGTCGGGGCCCTGATCCGGCCGGGCCAGACCCAGATCATGGGCCCTTTCCAGGTCGAAGCGGAAGGTGCCGTATTCGATCAGGCCGGTCTCGAATTTGGCCAGAATTCTGAAAAGACGGACATTGGCCTCGTGGTCTTCATAACAGTCGATCTCTTCCGGCAGGTAGACGGCGATGCCGTCGCAGGCGACCAGCGGCCCGCGCAGGCGCTCTTCGTCTGTGATCCCTGGCAGGGTTGCCAGGGGTTTCAGGCATACCGGACGGCCGGTGCGCGCCTGGAGGTAACGGTTCAGGCCGGCCCGGACCCGCGTCAGTGGTACGGCCGTCTGCAGGGCCTGACAGGTCTCGCGCCCGCGGTTCGAGCGCAGGGCGATAAACCGCACGGCCTGTTCGTGGTGCTGGCGGGCCTGGGCCAGAGCCTGATCGCTGAAACGGGCGAGAGCCTGATCCGCCAGCAGGGCCAGTCCGCGGTCCAAACCTTCCAGAAAAGGCTCGAGCAGCCGGATGTCGGCCGCCGCGATGCGGTCGAGCTGGCGAAGCTGGCTGCCGCGGCGGCTTTCCGGCATACGCCGCAGGACCCGCGGCAGAAGATTGCCCAGATACTGGCAGCGGTTATAGCTCAGCCGCCGCTCAAAGACCGTCTGCAGCAGGGCCAGGTAGTCGGCCGCCGCCGACCGGTCCGCTTTTTCCAGCAGCCAGCGGAGCCCCTCCAGCGGTGCCGGCAGAAGATAGGACCCCTTGGTCAGCAGAACCGCCACGGTCCGGTCATAGCCGGCCAGCAGCGAATCGTCGCCGGCCAGCAGGACGGGCACCAGAAAAACAGCCGTGGACCGGCCCAAGCC
>JAERRP010000086.1 GCA_016735415.1 Desulfobacterales bacterium
CGCCACGCTGAAACAGAATACCGGTTATTCCGACGGCGGTAAGCACAAACGCAATTGGAACACCCGTGATGAAAAACAACAACATGATGGACAATAGAACGAAAATTTCAAATGCCATAAGATTATTATCCTTTGGGTTCTACGCCCCCGGTTCGCCCTCTCTGGTGATCAGCCATTTGACATCACTGTAAGTTTGGCAGAAAAAAACCAGAAAAAGTAACAGTGATCCGATAACAGTTGGTATCTGTAGCCAATAAACAGGATGAAGAAATTCTTCGGTGGTCATCAGCTCATATAGATAGCTTCGTTTAACCATTATTACACTTTGCCAAAAAAGGACCAAGCTGATTACCATACAAACAACATATGAAAACACCCGGCTGATGACCCGCAAGATTAATGGGAGGTGCATGGTTACGATATCCACGCTCACATGCCCGCGAACTTTTTGAGTGTAAGCCACACCGAACCAAATCATAAACAACTGACAATAAACGAGGATATGAAACGTCCAGGTGGTAGGATGCCCCAGTTTCCTGACGATAACTTCGTAAAAGGCGATGGGACCTAGAAGAAAAAGCAAGCCGGACGCCACCCAGTAACTGAAAGTAACGCATCGATCCACGACCGAGGTAATTCCTTCCATTATCATTTGTAACGTTTTCATTATCCATTCTCCAATAAGGCCGTTTTTCGATACCCATCCAAAGCGGTACGGTCACGCCGCTCTTATGGCGCGGACATTGTCATGAAAGGGAATCCATGCCTTCATAGTGCCATGGGCTCGATTTATGCTGCTTCAGCAAAGCCCCATGCGTCATTTGCCAGATTAAACCAAAACCGTCATCTTGAAGTGCATAACATCAATGTTCTCGTTCACTATTTACGAACATCTTTAGCAGAGAACTTGCCGCTGTCTTCGCCACCTGCAGCCGGCTCCATTTTTTCCGCCCAATTCATTTAAATGGACTTCTTTATGCCATATCGTACCCATGTTTTGTTCGGCTTGGCGAAAATAGTTATCCAACAAATCAACCCCGGTGCTCCCAAGCTCTCCACTCCTTCTCATGAGACCAGGACCGAAGCTGAATCTTGTTAAGTTTGGACATTGCTGTTTTTGGAAGCTCATCAATAAATTCAATTATTTCTGGCACTTTAAATAGCGCCAGACCTTTTTTGCAATGTCCCACAACCTCTTCCGAGCTCAGGGATGCTCCCTCTTTCACGACAATGAAAGCTTTTGTTCTTTCTCCCAGTCGTTCATCCGGAATACCGATAACCGCACACTCCAGCACCGCCGGAAGATCATAAAGCACCCGTTCGACTTCGGCCGGGTAAACATTTTCACCGCCTCGGATCAACATATCCTTAGAGCGGTCGACAACTTCTAAGATACCATCTTCATCAAGCTTGCCTAAATCGCCGGTATGGTACCACCCGCCTTTCAGGGCGATTTCGGTAGCTTCGGGGTTCTTAAAATATCCAGACATGATATTCGGTCCCTGAAAAATAATTTCACCCACTTCATCCACGGCCACATCTTTATTATCTTCATCAATCAACCGAATTTCTCCTCCAGGTACGGCCCGGCCGACACCGCCGATCTTATCCAATGCATGTTCATCTTTCATCGTTACAATCGCGGCGGAACATTCCGTCATTCCGAAAATATTCTGAAGCTTGGCCTGGGGCCAGAGCTCCTTCATCCTTACGATAGCGTTATAGGGCATGGGAGCTGATCCGTAATTGAATAGACGCAGGGAACTAAAATCGTAATCCTTAATATTGGTAAGGTTTAAAAGCATAATTGCCATTGCCGGGACATAATCCAGAACGGTTGTTTTGTGTTTTTGAATAAATTCAGCACACTTGGCAGGCTCAAAGGGATAAATGATATTCATTCCGGCACCTGCGTAAAGCGCCGAGAGGCTGAAACAGATAAAGCCACAATGGGGAAAAGGCAGCATATTCTGCACAATATCATCGGTCGTATAGGCGGATACGCAGCTCATCTGTTCCATCTGGGCCAGACAATTGAAGTGGCTGAGCATTGCGCCCTTGGGACGGCCGGTGGTACCGGATGTGTATAACTGCAAAGCCTGATCATCTCCGCCCGCCGTAAAAGGGATATCCTCCTCGGAACCGCTGTTGAGCACGTCTTCCCATGAAATACTATCAGTCGGTGCTTGTTCACCGATGACAACCACATCCTGAATCCTGGAGAGATTTTTTCTGATCTGTTCAAGTTGGGGGATGAATTTATCTTCCAGAATCAACATCCTGCTTTCCGAATGATTCACGATAAATTCAACTTCACCGGGAGCTGTGGCCAGACGGGTGTTGATGGGAACCGTGATTCCACCGATCCGTATGATTGAGAGGTAAGTTAGTACAAATTTGTCGGAATCTCCGCAAAGCAAAGATACTTTATCGCCCTTATTGATGCCGAGTCGCATCATTCCGCTGGCTAGCCGGTTTATTGCCACATGGCCGTCCCGCCAGTTCGTTTTATGGCCAAAAGAGTTAATAAATAAGTTGTCCGGCAAACGACTACTGTTTGCCTTTAAAACATCATTAATGGAAAAGCTTCCGTTTGTTTTCCGTTCTATATTTTGTCTGAGTGTCCTGGAATCATACCAGTCGTCATAATACATTTCCATAACACATCTCCCTGTTTAGTTTGCTTATGTCTATAGACTTCGTCCCTTATTATACACAGCCTCATAAATAATTGCGCACTGAATGCGTGATGAATCCGGCGCTAAGGTTGTTTTCAATGCGTGATACGTATTTACATTGGACGCTGTGTATCGTAAGGCCGATTAATTAATCATATGGCTACGCTTGCATCTCGATGCAGTAATCATTTCCCGCCACAATCGCATCGCAGCGGAAGGGATTGGCGCCTCCTTTACTGGTGCTTTTCTATGATTGAAATCAATACCGGTCCGGCCTTGGGATTGTCTTCAAGAAATTTTTCTTTGCCGGGTCCCGAGAGGGCCTCTTGCCAGGTCTTCCATTCCGGTGTTCCTGCCTTCAATTCGTAAACCGTCATTTTGGAGCGCAGAATATCCATGTTCTTTTTCACCATTTCACGAACATCGATAGCGGAGAACTGTCCGGCTTCTTTGGCTGTCTGCAGAAGTATTTGTTGAGCAGCAGGCTCCATTTTCTCCCACACAATACGATTGACAACGATCGGAAAAGGATGGGAGGGGGCACTGACCAGGTTCGGAATCGTAATAACGTAATCGCAGACTTCCATCCATTTGCGATGCACGATACTGCTCAAGCCGCTGATGGCTCCATCCAAAACACCCCTTTGCAACCCGATATAGACTTCTTTGGATGACATGACCACCGGGGCCGCGCCAAAGGCCTTGAATCCTGGAAGATGCGTGCGGTCGTATATCCTGATCTTCAAACCATTGACATCGGCTGGTATTTTCACTTGCTTTTTGTTAGTGGCCAGACCTTCGGTGTAGCCATAGTATGAATAGCCGAGCAGTTTACCGCCTTTTGCCATCAATGTCTTATCAAAATACGTTATTGTATCGGGTACCATTTTATCCACATCCACGGATGGGGGGATCAGAAAAGGCACCTCCCAGAAGGACATCCCCCGAACATATTTTGCCCATGTATTGGCGGTGGAAATCCCGATATCGACCCCGCCGCTCATGGTCGCGTCGGGGATTTCTCGGTCTTTGAACATCGATCCTCCAGGATGCACGATGATTTTGATTTTCCCGCCACTTAATTCCCCCGCGCGTTTGGCCATCAGGTCAGCACTTTTGGTAATCGTGTGTGCAATTGGCATCTGGGTCGCCAAGTGCAGGGTATACTTTTTCTTTACAGTTCCTGCGAAAATGGTTGATGGAAAACTCCATGTGGCTATAAAAGCCACCGTGAGCAGTAAAATAATTGACCTTTTCATTTTTTACCTCCTGAGTTAGTATTAATATTTTAGGTAGCAATAACAACTCCGACACGCCATCCCCACGACAGGCAGATTAATGGCAACAGT
>JAERRP010000451.1 GCA_016735415.1 Desulfobacterales bacterium
GGGATGTCCTGCGCAACCGCCAGCTGCCGATCCAGTCCGCCGACGAAGTTGCCGGCCGATTACCTTCCCATATGGATTTCCACACAACGGACATTGCGCCGTTTTACGCCAATCCAGAAAACGCAAGACCTAAAGCCGCGTCGTTCGCCCCGGCGGCGAAATGGATTCAAGACCAGCTTGACCAGGGGATTTCGGTCGGCATCATTTGCCGCAATCACAACCAGATTGAACGTGTGACCAGTGTTCTGGAACCCTATGGCGTGACGCCTGCGCTCAGGCCGTTTTTTCCGCTTAAGCCGTTGCGATCAGCCCGCCTGCTGACGATTGAGGGACAGCTTTCCGAAGGGTTTGTCTGGTCGGACGCACAATGGGCGCTCGTGACCGATCTCGAATTATTCGGTGGTCGGCGACGCTCGGCCCGTCCGGCAATTGCCAAGATACGCCAGGCATTGCTGGTCCTCGAAGACATTGGCCAGGGGGATCTGGTCGTCCATCAGGATCACGGCATCGGTCGCTATGAGGGGCTGACCAAATTGAATCTGGAAGGCGGTCAAAATGATTTTTTAACGATCTATTACCGTGGCGGCGACCGCCTCTATCTGCCGGTGGATCGGCTGAATGCAATCCAGAAATACATGGGCGTTGATGGCATCGACCCGGTGCTCGACAAAATGGGCGGCAAGTCCTGGGAAAACGTCAAAGCGCGGGTCAAGCGTTCGGCCGAAAAAATCGCCGGGGAGTTGCTGAAATTATACGCCGCCCGCAATGTGCGCAAGGGTGTCGCCTTTCATTCGGTGGATGAATACATGACCGAATTTGAAGGGGGCTTTAATTATGAAGAGACCCCGGACCAACTCAATGCCATAGAGAGTGTGCTCAGCGATATGGCGGCCACGACCCCCATGGATCGTCTCATCTGCGGAGATGTCGGCTATGGGAAGACCGAAGTGGCGCTGCGAGCGGCTTTTGTAGCCGTATTCAACGGGAAGCAGGTGGCCGTTCTGGTACCCACCACCGTTCTGGCTGAACAGCACTATGATACTTTCCATCAGCGCTTCAATCGTTTCGGAGTGCAGATCGAGTGCCTCAGTCGCTTCCGGTCGGCCAGGGAGCAGCGGGCGATCGTCGCCAATCTCAATCAGGGAACCGTTGATATCATCATCGGCACCCATCGCCTGCTGCAAAAGGACATCCATTTCAAGGATCTGGGGCTGTTCATTATCGATGAAGAACAGCGCTTCGGTGTGCGCCATAAAGAAAAACTCAAAAAACTCCGCCGTAACGTCGACGTGCTGACACTCACGGCGACTCCGATACCGCGCACGCTGCACATGTCTTTGACCGGGGTACGCGATATCAGCATTATTTCCACACCGCCGGAATATCGGCGCGCGATCATTACCTATATATCCGAATATAACGACAGGCTCGTGAAGGAAGCTGTGGGGCGCGAATTGGATCGGGGCGGGCAAGTCTATTTCGTGCACAACAACATCGCCAGTATCCAGCGCATGGCGTCCAAACTTCAGGATATTAACCCCGAGGCCAAAATCGGCGTTGCCCATGGTCGCATGGATGAATCCGAACTGGAGAAAGTCATGATGGACTTTCACCGTCAGGAAATCAACCTGCTGGTTACAACCACGATCATTGAATCCGGCCTGGACATACCTGCCGCCAACACCATTATCGTGAATCGTGCCGATCGTTTCGGCCTGTCGCAGATGTACCAGCTGCGAGGCCGGGTCGGCCGATCGGAAGAGCAGGCCTATGCTTTTCTGTTCATTCCCCAAGAGAGCCATTTGTCCAAGGATGCCCGCAAACGGTTGAAAGTACTCATGGAGCACAGTGACTTGGGCTCAGGCTTCAAAATCGACATGAACGATCTTAAAATACGCGGCGGGGGCACCATTCTTGGCGCTTCACAATCCGGACACATTGCCGCGGTGGGTTACGATATGTTCTTGAAATTGATGGAGGAGGCCGTCGCTGATCTGAAGGGCGAACCGGTCGTGGAAGAACTCGACCCGGAGATCAATATTCCTCATTCAACCTTCATACCCGACCGTTACATACCGGATATCGACCAGCGCCTGACCATGTATCGCCGTCTGTCCCGAATTCGAGATACAGAAGCACTGGCGGATATGAAATCCGAATTGATCGACCGTTTCGGCACGTTGCCCGGTTCCGTCAGCAACCTGCTGGCCAAGATCATGCTCAAGATCGGTGCCATTTCCGCCGGCATTCAACGCCTGGATTTCAGGACGGGCACCCTGACCTTGATGCCCGGCGACGGGCATCTGTCCAATACCCCCAAACTGGTTGCCCTGGCGGTCGATCAGCCCAATCGCTACCGGCTTTCACCGGATCAGGGCCTGCATGTTAAACTGCGCCCAAAGGAGTTAAAAAAGCCCTTGGCGAGCATCAAAAATATCTTGCGGGAAATAGTCTGCTATGTTAACAATTGACGATTATCCATTTAAAATCTTTAAGTATTTTATAACTTTGGCGATAGCTTGCAACCACCGCCCATGAAGACTTTGAAGTTCGTTCACAGGGTTTCGACGATTCGCTGGCACCTTTTCGTTGCCGGTTTGGTGCTGGTGCTGAGTCCACTGATGCCGGGTTGTCAGAGAGACAACCTGCCAAACGCGTCTATCCTGATGCGAATTGGTGACCGGGTTGTCACGGTCGATGGATTTAAGCGGGATTTAAATATATATCGAACGGCCACCGGAACCGATTCGGATGAGGATGCGAATGTCGAGCGGGAACTCCAAATTCGTTTTGTCAGACAAATGGCGGATCAGCTTGTGCTGCTGGAGCATGCCCGTGCAATAGGGATCGACGTGACGGACCGGGATCTGGAGATAGCCCTGGAGGAGATTCGGCGCGACTATCCGGATGATGTATTCGAACAGCTGCTGCTGGAAAACGCGATCACGCTGACGGAGTGGAAAGCATCCCTGCGGACCCGCTTGATCATTGATCGTGTGATCCAGCAGGAGTTGGAAGAACGCATTCGGATTAGCGAGGAGGACATGGCTCGGTTTTTGGCTTAGTTCCGCAGTGATTTCCAAGAGACCAAGGCCGGTCGGAAATCCGCTGATACCCATGCGCCTCCGGATAAATCCATTGTGAAGCAATTGCGCCGATCGAAAACCGAGACCGCCTACTCGGAATGGATCGCCGAATTGAAAGAGCGATATCCGGTTTAAATCGATCAGGCGGTTTTAAAAGAGGTAATTCTTTCAACGACCGGCGTCGGCAAGGTATCCGCCGGAGACGTGCGCCCTGAGCCTTGAAAACATTTTCTATCCCATAGCCATCCGGTGGCCGGAGATTTGGCAGCGAGAAGGCAACGCCGCCGGTCGCCGATGGGATAAATTGGACCACAGGATATGATTGTAAGAAAATCGAACCAGGGGGCTTTGGGAGCCATCGGGTGCGCCTTGATCGCCGCCGTGTTGTATCTTGCCGGGCCGGTGTGCGCCGCTGCCGGATTGGCCCCGGACCGGATTCTGGTCGATCGAATCGTAGCGGAAATCAATGACGACATCATCACCCTCTACGAATTGAATCAGGCCGCGGCACCGTATATTCGGCGGGTGCGTGCTATGGAGCGTTCGCCGTCGGAAGAACGGCAGATGCTCTATGACGTTCGCGAAAAAATGCTCAATCAGCTCATTGACCAGAAGCTCACCGATCAGGAGGTGCGCCGCTACAATATTACCGTCAGCGAAGCGGCGATCGACAATACGATCGAGGAAATCAAAAAACGGTCCCGGATGACCGATC
>JAERRP010000348.1 GCA_016735415.1 Desulfobacterales bacterium
GGGACTCAGCTTATTGAAGCTGAGAAACATGTCGGCGTACTTGGAACCCGGCCCGTTCTGGATATAGTCCTGTAAATAGACGGACTGGCGGCTGAGGTGGTTGACCATGAAGTCGATGACCAGGTCGAACTCCGCTCCGATACGCTCCACGTCATCCTAGGAGCCGAAGGCCGGGTCCACGTCCATATAGGTCAGGGGGGCGAACCCGCGGTCGGCCGACGACGGGTAGAACGGCAGAATGTGGACCCCGCCCACGGCTTTTCGAAGGTGGCGTTTCAGAACGTAGTGGAGCTCTAGCAGGTTGATTCCCAGCGAATCAGGGTCGGTGATGAGCTGGACTCTATTTTTAATGCCCATGGCAATTTTCCTTGATCTTGTTGGTGAAGCGATAGTGTTCAATGCCTTCCAGGATGCCCCCGGCGCAGGGGGTTTTGGCAAAAAAGACCTTGCGAAGACCCTTGAGCGCGTCGAGCTCTGCGCTGTGATTGCCGACCACGACAGCCAGGGGTTCACCGCGCAGCATCTCGGCGTCGTTTCCGGAATCGCCGCACACGAAAAACTGCCGCAGGGGGATGACCCACTTGTAGCCTAAATAGCGGATGGCCTTGCCCTTGGAGGCCCGGTAAGGCAGGATGTCGAGGTACTGACCGTGGGAGTAAATCAGGCTGCAGCGGCACTTGCTGGACACCAGCCGGTTGTGGATGGCGGCCAGGCGGTCCTTGCCCGGTTCCATGTAGTAGCTGATCTTGAACGGGCGCTGGGTATCGGCCTCCTGGTACAGCAGCCAGGGAAAGGCCTTGAGCAGTTCGGTAATTTTGTCCCGTTTCCACTTGTGCTTGATGTGGGTGGCCCAGTCCTGGCCGAACTGATTATCCGGCCCGTAGTAGATTTCGGCGCCCACGGAACTGATGATCAGGTCGGGGGTGGGGATGTCGTGCCGTTTCAGGATCTCCCGGGCCGAGTCGATGTGGCGCCCGGTGGCAACACCGAATCCCATGCAGTCGCGGTTTCCCCGGATGAAGGCCACCAGTTCGTCGAGTCGGGAATTGTCTTCGCCGATAAGGGTGTTGTCGATGTCGGTGATGAGAAACGAGCGCATCGAGAGCAGGCGCCGGCCGATATTGTCTGTGGGGGCGACGGTGTTCATGCCGGTGGCCTGAATTTGGGCCATCAGTTTGCTGATGCGTCCGGCATAAGTGGCGGCGTGGTTTTTCCAGGTATAGTGGCGGCGCACGTTGAGGACGCCGTTTTTGGAATAGGTCTCCCACAGCTGCGGGTCGGTGATGATTTTTTTGATTGCGGCAGCGACATTCCCGGGCCGGGTCGGGTTCACCAGAATGCCGTTTTTACAGTTGTGCATGATGTCCTCGGGCCCGCCATCCCGGGTGGCTACGATGGGCAGCCCGGAGGCGGAGGCCTCCAGCAGCGTCAGTCCGAAGGGCTCCACCAGGGCCGGATTGACGAAGACCCCCCGGCTGTCGGCGGCAATCCGGTAGAGGGCCGGTACCTCGAGCTCGAAGTCGTGCTTCTTGGGGATAGCCATCTTCCCGTAGAGGTCGTACTTGTCCATCATCAGCAGCATCCGCGTCAGCACTTCCCGCTCGTTTTGCTCCATGGTGTCAATATCTTTGCGGATGCCGGCAAACACGGCCAGATTGGCCATCGCCTGCAGCTCGAGGTCTTCACCATAGGCTTGGACCAGGCCGGAGATATTTTTCCGTTTGTCGGGTCGGCGCAGGGCTAATATCAGCGGTTTTTCGGGGTGCAGGAAAAATCGATTCAGCTCCTTGAGCATGGATGCCTGGGCGTACATGACATCTTCGCCGATGTCGTTGGTGGAGATCATGTCGTGATAGAAGGGATAGAACTTGTCGATATCGATCCCCGGGGGAACCACGGCATACCCGGGGACGTCCTTGTTCTCATAGAGGCCCCACTGCTCGACCACTTCCTGGCGGGTGCTGGCAATCACGAGGTCGGCGTTGGCCAGGATATCCTCCTCGGTGGCGATGCGGCGATCGATCTTGATTTTTTTGATGATATCCGCCTTCCGCATGCCGTCAGCCAGGAGCTTCTGCTGTTTGGGTCGGCCCAGGGAATGGCCTGTATAGATAAACGGCAGCCCGAAAATCCTGGCCAGATGCATGGCCACGTAGCCGGCATCGGGGTAATGGCCGTGGACGAGGTCCGGCAGCCTGCCGTTTCCCTTGTTGAACTTGATGGTTTTATCTACGAATTCATCGAGGTGCGGCCACAGAAGTTCTTTGCGCATGTATTTTCGGCCCCCGCACTGGACGCGCACAATGCGAAATTTTTCGTTCACCTCCTCGACGGGCAGGCGATAGTCATCGGAAACACGGCGGTCCTGGATGAGGCGGGTAAAGAGATCCACACATCCGATATCGGAGCGCCAGCTCAGCTCCCGCCCCAATTCCAGCACATATTTGATCTGGCCGCCCGTATCGGCATCGCGGCCAAGTTCCATGTTTTCGCCTCGGATCAATCCGTGGATGCTGAACATCTGGACATAGGGCTTTTTTCCTTCACTCATGGATGATCTCCAAAGAATGGTTTCCAGGGGTCGTAAAACCGGAGGTCGTCGGGGACCGCCCCGGCCAGCCGGCAGATACCGGCAGCAAAATCGCCAGCCGTCGCCGCAACCTTCTCCAGCGGCTGTCGCTGCAGCATACCGAGGGCCAGTACAGCGGTATATCCGTCGCCGGCGCCCACCGTGTCGACAACGGGATCAACCGGCGAGGCCGGTGTGTCGATGCGATCCCCGCCATGGATGATGGTGCTGCCCCGGGCGCCTCGGGTAATGGCGATCACAGCGATGTGATACCAGTCCATGAGATATTCGGTCAATGCGGCACCGGTCGCTTGTAAACCAAGCAGCCGTCCGATCTCTTCGAGCTCGTTTTCATTGAGTTTGAGGACGTCGGCAAAGTGCAGGCACTGGATTACGGTTTCCGGTTTATAGTGTGGGGGTCGCAGGTTGAGGTCGCAAAAACAGGTGGCGGCGGCCGGTCGCCTTTCCAGCGCTGTCTTAAGCTGTTCATAGCCGGCGGGGCTTCTCTGAATCAGCGATCCGAAGTAGATCAGGCGGGCATCGGCCCAATCCGGGTCGCGGGGCAGTTGATCGAGCGTTAGGTGGTCGTAAGCGACGTCTTCGCGGATGGAGAAGGCCGGTACCCCCCGGTTGTCCAGTGTTATGTCGACAACGCCGGTGAGGTGGTCGGGATCGGTCTGGATATCCGTCACTCTAAACCCGCGACTTCCGAGCATTTGTTGGAATCGACCGCCATCGGCGTCGTTGCCGACACGAGTGATCAGCCGCACCTGGCCTCCGAACTGCTTCAGGTGGCAGGCAACATTGAACGGTGCTCCACCGGGGCGGTCTCCAGCAGGAAATCGATCGATTAATACTTCTCCGATAACAAAAATCATAAAACGGTTATTCGCTTTCGGTTGGCGTAATGGTGGTCAACCGGAGCGCATCGGCAACACCCCAGGCAACGGTGATCTTCATGGCTATCAACCCTGCTGTCAAAATGCAAGGGAACTAACGGAATCAGATCGTCAAGAGCGCGCCTGGAGAAATATTTTTTTTATAGTGATAACGGTTAGGGAGGTGGATCCAAGTCCCTGGGATTACGAAGAGGCCATTCGATAGATCGGGGAGCGGAAAATCTGATAGCACTTTATCGCTTCAGGGCCATGAGTTTATAAAAAATGCTCTTGACGGTGGGGGTCAGGCGATCACGGTTGTAGGCGTCGCCGCACTGACGGATGGCTTCGGCCGACGTGGGGTAGGGATGAATCACATTGGCCAGTTTGCCCAGCCCCATGCCGCTTTGCATGGCCACCGTGATCTCGCTGATCATATCGCCGGCGTGGCTGCCCACGATGGTGGCGCCCAGGATTTGATCGGTGCCCTTTTTCACATGCATCTTGACAAATCCTTCCGTGGTGCCTTCCAGAATACTGCGGTCAACATCGTTGAATTCCACGCCGGCGGTTTCCAGGCCCAGTCCGCTGACCGACGGTTTGCGACCGGCGGCCACCAGCAGGGCGTCGAATGCCAGGGCACGTTCACCCCCGTCCTCTTCCAGAACCACGGTCACGCCATTGGGCCCGTCGCCGCGTTCCACGCGCTTGTAGCGGGCATGGAAGGGAAAGGTGACGCCGTCCCGCTGCAGGGCGGTTTTGACGATGGCCGCGGCCGCCGGATCTTCCTTGGGCAGGATCTTGTCGCTGCGAGAAAAGACTGTCACCTGCGAACCAAGCCGCTGGAAGGCCTGAGCCAGTTCCAGCCCGATGGGCCCTGCGCCGATTATCCCCAGGCGCGCCGGCCGTTCGGTCAGGTTGAAGACCGAAGCATTGGTGAGGTACGGTGCCTCTTTCAGGCCCGGTATGTTGGGAATGGCCGCCGTCCCGCCGGTGGCCACCACGGCTTTGGCAAAATGGAGTGTCCGGCCGTTGGCTTCGATGGTGTTCCGGCCGGTAAAGACCCCTTTACCCAAAAAAACATCCACACCGAGCTGCGCGGAATAACGCCTGGCCGAGTCCACCGGCGAAATTTGCGCGCGTAAGCGGCGCAGGCGCTCCATGACCTGGCCGAAATCCACCGTCACTTCACCTTCGATGTTGATACCGAACGCGGGCGCCTGGCGCACGGCCGCCGCCGCCCGGGCGCAGCGCAGCAACGCTTTGGAGGGCACACAGCCGACATTGAGGCAATCGCCGCCGAGCAGATGGGATTCGATCAGGGCCACGCGGGCGCCCACTCCGGACGACGATACCAGCCCACCGGCACCGGCGCCGATCACCACTAGGTTGTAGGAGGTCTGGGGCGTGGGATTGACCCACTTTTTGGGATGCACATTGTCCAGCAGTCTGGCATTGTATTTATCCAGGGGGGCGAGGCCCCTGGTGTCGAGGTCGTCCTGGGCCATGGCGGCCAGATCCGGATCTTGCCCGGGGATGGCGGGCTGGAGCGTTTCCAGACTGGCTTTATCTTTGGTCGGCACCAGCGGTGCAATGAAATCGGTCCAGCTGACGGCGCTGCCGTCGGGCACCGTGCCGATGGTGCCGTGATCCTCATCCGAAACAAAGCGATAGAAGAGGTGTTCATTTTTGAAAATATGGGCCTGCTGGACATGATGAAACACGCCGGCATTGAGCAGAAGGTTCCCGATCCGCACCGCATCCTCTTCTTCGGCGGCAATCCCGGCGACGACCAGCTGCGCGACCGCCTCGCTCCCGATAAAGCCTTTGCGGTAGTTGATGTTGCCATTTTCCTTGCCGTACTGCGCGCATTTGTCATGAATGTCCTGCATGACCTCGTGCAGGCGCCGGTCCAGTTTCTCGCGCGACCCGGACATGCGCATGCTGTTCTGGGTCATCTCCATACCCGAAACAGCCACGCCGCCGGCATTGGCGGCCTTGCTGGGGGCATATAAAATACCGGCCGCTAAATAAGCATCGATGCCCTCCTGATCAGTGGGCATGTTGGCCCCTTCGGCCACGGCCAGACAACCGTTTTTGATCAGCGTACGGGCATCCTCCCCGATGATTTCGTTCTGAGTGGCGCAGGGCAGGGCCAGATCGCAGGGGACCTGCCACGGGCGTTGGCCTTCATGAAAGGCAACCTTGAAGTGATCGGCATATTCACGGATGCGGCCGCGGCGCACATTTTTAAGTTCTTTGATCCATTCCAGCTTCTCCGGCGAAATTCCATCGGGGTCATGGATGAAACCGGAAGAATCCGAAAGGGTCACCACCCGGGCGCCTTTTTGCGTGAGTTTTTCCACGGTATACTGGGCCACATTGCCGCTCCCGGAAACCAGGGCGACCTTGCCGTCGATGGTGTGGCCATGGTGTGCGAGCATATTGTCCAGCATATAGACGGCGCCGTACCCTGTGGCTTCGGTGCGAATCAGGCTGCCGCCAAAGGAAAGGCCCTTGCCGGTCAAAACCCCGGTAAACTCATTGGTCATATGTTTGTACTGGCCGAACATGAAGCTGACTTCACGGGGCCCCACACCGATGTCACCGGCCGGCACATCGGTGTGGGGACCGATATGGCGTGCCAGGGCCGACATGAACCGCTGGCAAAACCGCATCACCTCACGCTCCGATTTCCCCCTGGGATTGAAGTTGGCGCCGCCCATGGACAACCCGGTGAGGCTGTTTTTAAGGGTCTGTTCAAAGGCGAGAAATTTGAGCGTATCCAGTTGAACGTCGCGGTGAAAACGAATGCCGCCCTTATAGGGACCGATGGCACGTTCTCATTTCGGTCAGGCGCATCGATAACCCGCCTGATAATTAATCGTTATTCCGCGAAATTCCTTACACGAAGGGGGGCAAGTCCACCATCGACGCATGGAAAACGTCATGCGGTCGATTCAATTTACAAGGATGGTTGATTTGTCGCCTTCGCTATGCAAGGTTTGAGGCCTTGCCATAGGCGAAAAGGATGGTGTGCTCCGGCCGCGGGCTGCAGGTTGGTCCGGAGCGCCGCCGCACCTACTTTGCTGGAGAAAGCCAATGCGCCAGCGCTTTAAAATGATAGTCGTGACGGCGGTTGCGATGATGCTGAGTTATGGCTGTGCTTTCCAGGGGCTGCGTCAAGACCTGGAAGTCATGGCCCAACTGGCGGAAATATCGGGAAGCGTGGTCGCGGTACCGGATTCGACAAGTCCCATCTTTGTGGTGCTCTGCAAGGATGGGGGTGGAAAACAGATCCTGCACGCCTATTATCTCGCCTACAGCTCGGGGGCCTTCCGTTTTCTGGTGCCGCCGGGCACTTACTATCTTTATGCCTTTGAAGATAAAAATGAGGACGCGGCCTTCAAGTCGGATGAACGGGCCGGCTGGTATGGTGCGCCAAGTCCTCTGGCATTGGGCCCGGGAGAGGTATCCGGCGGGATCACGTTGAAGGTGCATGCGCCGACGGATGCACGGACGGAAATGCCACAACTCCAGGCCTCCTTGTTCCAGGTCGTACGCATGGAAGTTTGGGATTCCCTTGTCGGCGTTGTCGTGCAACTGTCTGATAAACGTTTTAGCGCGCGGTACGCAAGGAAGGGATTGTGGGAACCGATCAAATTTCTGGCCGAGCCTGGTAGCGGCATCTTTTTTCTTGAACCGTATGCGGCGCACAAAATCCCCGTACTTTTCGTGCATGGCGCCGGTGGATACCCCCAGCAATGGGGGCCGATCATCGACAGCCTGGATCGATCGCGTTTTCAGCCCTGGATTTTGCACTATCCCTCGGGGCTGAGGCTTGGGCTGCTGGGAGAATTTCTCGAGAAATACCTGGCCGAACTCCAGATAAGGCATCGGTTCGATAAGCTCTTTATTGTGGCGCATAGCATGGGGGGGCTTATTTCCCGCTGTGCCCTCAATCACAACATCGAAAATCGGTCAACGACCTTCATAAAGCTTCTGCTTACGATCGCAACCCCCTGGCAGGGCCATCCGGCCGCGACCTATGGGGTTGAGCAATCGCCGGTGGTTGTTCCGTCCTGGTACGACATGGCCCCGGAAAGCCCCTTTTTAAAAAAACTTCACGAAACCGCCTTACCGCCCGAGGTCGAGTTTGACCTCTTGTTCGGTTACCGGGGCAAGGCCAATCGAAATGGGGAACTGAGCGATGGCAAGGTGTTGCTGAGCAGCGTGTTGAATTACGACATGCAGGAGGCCGCCGTGCAGATCTATGGTTTCGATGAAGACCACACCAGTATTCTGAACAGCCCCGCGGTGGCGCAGCGTACCAACCAGTTGCTGGCCAATGCAGCGGCGTCGGGTGAGGTTCACTAGTGTCCGTCCCGAAATGGTCTTTTTTGCCCTGATCGGCCGGTCGTAGCGGGTTTGCCGGCTGCGGCGTACAAAAGTACGCCTCACCACAACCCCGCTGCATCCGTATCAGAGACAAAATCCTCATTTCTGAATCGGACACGTGCGTGACTTTCTTATATCCGTGGATGGACAATAGGTCAGGGGACATTCTTGGCTATAAACAAGTAGCAGGGATTTGAACGATTTTATCGGTCAGAAGCTCGAATTTTTCTGAATTGTTTACAAGAATGCCAAAAGGGGTTTGGGTATCCTTAATGGAATGAAAGCGTCTGAATAGACAGACGGAAAACTAGAGGATTGATACGAGGAAAAAGACGTTGAATATCTCTTCGAATATAATCTGAGAAATACTCATCCATCCACAATCCATGGAACTTTGCAAATCGAACGCCTTTGATTCTTGGTTCCGGATATCCTCCCTTAAACCACTGTTCGTATACCTGGTCCAGCGTTAACCCTGGTTTCAACTCGGTAAATTCACGGAGATCAACTTCTTTTTTAGTGAGGATCCGATATATGGCCGGCAGAGGCTTATCGTAAAATTCAACGGTCTTAAACGGCCAGAGTTCAACGGTCTTAAAC
>JAERRP010000680.1 GCA_016735415.1 Desulfobacterales bacterium
TTACAACCGCAGCCATAACCGTCGGGGCTATTTCTGGGGGGACCGCTTCAAAAGCGTGATTGTGGATCGCGGCGAGACCCTGGTAAATTGTCTGGCCTATATCGACCTGAATCCCCTACGGGCTGGCATTGTAAAACGCCCGGAGGAATACCGCTGGAGCTCGATCGGGTATCACATGCAGACTGGCAATAAGGACAGGTTTCTGTCCACCGATTTTGGTTTGAAGGAATTTAATGTCAGGGGTGAAAAGGAGCGGGTCCGGCGATACCGGAAATACATGTACGAAGCCGGTTCGATCAGCCGCTCGGACAAGGGCAGCGCGAGGGTTATCGATCCGCGGGTGCTGTATAAAGAAAAGAAAAAAGGTTTTGAAATCAGCAAAGCCAGCCGCTTGCGCTTTCGTACCCGCTATTTCACGGATTCAGGCATTATCGGCTCAAAGGCGTTCGTATCCGCCAATTACCAGAGATTCAAGCATCTGTTTTTATCCAAGCATGAGAAAAAACCCAAGCCCATCCAAGGCCTTTCGGGGATGTATTCCCTGAAACGGCTGTCGGAAGCTCTCTGAAGATCCCATTTTCATTTTTTTTAAAAGCATCGACCATTATCAATGCCAGGGCAGTACTGCGTCCGAATTCCCAATTTATGCCTTATCTCCAAACATATTCCTGAGATTTACATAAATTCAAGCAGAATAATCTTGTTTAAAATCGTCCCTGTTTTAAAAAGAGAGTTCCTTTGTAGAAAAGCACACTAAATACCTGTCCCATTATTTTGTGCCTTTTGCGAAGGTGCCAGCGCTAATGTCGAAATTTTGCCATGTCCATTTTGTGACCCCGCATTTTACGCCCTTCGATGCAGGCCCATCAAATTTAGCTCGAATAAGTTATCACAAAACCCCCAATCGACGCTTTAACTCCGATTGTTCTGGAACCCTTGACTTTCCTTAAGGATTATGATCAGTTCGCTGCGTTCAACGTCTGAACAGTGTCCCTGCTAATTTATACAATAAATATCGTATTTACAGCTGGATATCGGTTTTTTACCGATGTTGTCCACCCGGCGGAGCTATCTATCTTGCCGATCACCCCTGAAAACATAGCCCACAGCAAATCACGGCCCGTGCGATTTGAGATTGACAAAATGGACGTTCATGAAATGCGCACCCTGCGGCTGCTCGAGGCCATTGAGCGCAAAAGATCGCCTAGTCAGAGAGATCTTGCCGGGGCGCTTGGTGTTTCGCTCGGATTGGTGAACTCTTTTGTGCGGCGACTGGCGAAAAAAGGCTATTTCAAGATTACCCACCTGTCGCGCAACCGGATCCGTTACATTCTGACACCCAAGGGCGCAGCTGAAAAAACCCGTCTGACCTACGCTTATATTCAATTATCGTATCAGTTTTATCGCGATGCCAGGCGCAAGATCAAAACCCTTTTTCAGGATCTTCAAGATACGGGCGTCCGATCCATTGTTTTTTTCGGAGCAGGGGACCTGGCGGAGATCGCCTTCCTGACCCTCCAGGAAACGGATCTTCAATTTGCCGGAATTGGTGATGCCACCGGCAATGGCGGCAGTTTTTTTGGCCACACCATCGTGGAAGTTAAAGCACTCGGCTTTCTGGATTTCGATGCCATCATCGTTACCCATGACAGGGCCGATACAAAAATAATGCAGCAGATGGAAGCCGCCGGCATTATTTCGGACAAGATAAAGACGTTGTAACAGGGGCCCTATGAAATTCGTCGATCTTGCCGCCCAGCAAAATAAAATAAGAGCAAATCTCGAAAAGCGCTTGTTTGCCGTTCTGGATCACGGTCAGTACATCATGGGGCCTGAGGTCTATGAGCTGGAAAGTAAACTGGCAGATTATGTAGGTGTTAAGCACGCCATATCCTGCTCATCGGGCACCGATGCGTTGATGATGGCGCTAATGGCGTTAAGGATCGGTCCGGGAGACGCGGTCATCACGACGTCTTTTTCCTTTTTTGCCACCGCCGAGGTGATTTGTCTGGTCGGGGCGACCCCTGTCTTTGTTGACATTGATCCCCGAACTTACAATATCGATCCCGACTGCCTGGAATCAGCCTTGAAAGATCTATCGGTCGCGGATGAGACTCGATCAGGCAATTGCGGTAGTGGCGAAATCAACCATCTGACGCCTAAGGCTGTCATTGCGGTCGATCTTTTCGGGATGCCGGCGGATTATGACCGCATCAATAGAATTGCAAAAAAATACGGTCTGGATGTAATCGAGGACGCCGCCCAGTCATTCGGTGCCGAGTACCGGGGTAAAAAAGCCGGTTCACTCGCAGATATCGCTTGCACGTCATTTTATCCGGCCAAACCGTTGGGGGCATACGGGGATGGCGGTATGTGTTTTACGGATGACGAGAATTTATCCAATTTGCTTAAATCCATCCGTAATCATGGGATGGGCGCGCATCGTTATGATCATATCAGGCTGGGGATCAACGGCAGACTCGATACGTTGCAGGCCGCCATTTTGTTAAGCAAGCTTGAACTGTTGCCTGACGAAATCAAACAACGGAATAAAATCGCTTCATTCTACAACCGTGAATTGCATGCCGTATCCGGTATTTATCCGCCAAAATACCAAGGGCGAGGAGATCGAAGTGCATGGGCGCAATATAGCGTGCTGGCCGAAAACAAAAAGCAAAGAAATCGTATTCGGCGTGCACTCCAAGAGGAGGGCATCCCAACAGCGATTTATTACCCAACATCTTTAAATCGTTATGATATCTTTCGATGCTCTGACAGCATTAATGCTCATTGTCCCAACAGTGAGAGTTGTGCAGAACGGATTTTCAGTATCCCAATTCATCCCTACCTGACAAGTTTGGAACAGCGTCGCATTATTGACGCAATCAGAGAAACCAGACAATGAGAATCGGAAGGCCCATATTATGTCAAAAGTGGGCACTTTTTAATACAAATAGCTGTATGTTAATCTGTATCGCTCATGGCCGTGTATATCAGGTGAAAATTTTCCTTATGCAAGGTATCGATTTATTATGAAATATTTTAAGCGCTAAAAAAAATGCCTTGGCCTCTTTTTTGCTTAATCCTCTTGCCAGTCAGTCAATCGTTATTACATGATGCAGCCTTTTTGCGCGGACTCCTTTTAGGCGTCTATTTCTGGGGAGAGAACATGACTTTAAATATAACGCGTTCAGCGATGCTTATTATAGTTGTTATTCATTTTCTAATTCCGACCGTTTGTTTCTCAGCTTCAGTAGACGTAAAATGGAAATCGAACAAGGAGGCGGACCTGGCAGGCTACAATCTCTATTACGGCACTTCATCTCGAAAATATGGGACCCCGGTCCCGGTCGGGAAGTCGACGAATTATTCGATTGACAACCTGAAAAACGGTACGAAATATTATTTTGCTATGACCGCCAGGGATAATTCCGGCAACGAAAGCGGATTTTCGTCGGAGGTCAGTGCCACAGCAACGAGCCCAGCCGGAAATAGTCAGGCGGTTTCCTCCTCTGACGCTATCAAGCTTTCCTCAAAGAAGGCACGGAAGGTCTACGGTAATGTTCCTAAAAAGGATCGCTCGCATGTTGAGCGGGTAAAATATTATTTCGCCGGAAAAAAAGGGTCATATAAACTGAAGTATTGTGTCTTCGATGTTGATAATGGCCAGGAAGTTAAGATTCTGCTCAATGGCAGGACCGTTGGCTATGCGGCTCTGACGAAAGACAATAAATGGAGCAAAAAAAATACACTCATTTTGCAGGACAGTCTGGTAAACGATAGTGGCAATAATACGATTGAGTTTGTTAACACTTATAATCCTCCCAACCAATATTCATGGGGGGTGAAGAAAGTTAACGTAAAGAGAATTAAAGCAAAGAAATCAAAACAGGCTTCGACGACTTCCTTCCAATCCAATGAATATGTGGATTACTTTTCGACGGGTGACAGTAAATAGTCATGAATATTTGTAAGGATTTCTTTAAGGACACGCCTCATCCTTTGATACCCGGATTACTCTGATTCCCCTCTGACACAATTATTCAATATCCCATCTATCAATCATGAGGACCCGCTGCAGGGCGGCGGGGCCTCATGGATTTGCGTCCATTCCTGTAAATCGATCAAAATTAATAGAGCTTTGAGACCTTT
>JAERRP010000600.1 GCA_016735415.1 Desulfobacterales bacterium
ATCGAGCAGTTCCATAACCTGGTGATTGCGTTTTTCATCCGAAAAAACGATGCGGTAAGACGGATCCCGGAACAGTCTGCGGATATCGTTGCGGGGCTCTGCCAGGGACAGCAGGGGCCTCGGCGCGGGAGGCGGCCCGGGGATACGGGCAATCAGATCCTCCATCAAGGCTTCGGAAAGAAGGGTTCCGGGGGCCAGCAACAATTTCCGATCGACGGTGAAGATTGGATACTTGAGTTCCACGGGTTCCATGACGTTTCCCTGGGCGAATGACAGCGGGTGGTTTGCAGGGCCAGCATCCTGCTGAAGCCTGCTTTTAGGGATTATAGATGGAAATGCCACGAAATTCAACTTGGGGGCTTTACATGGGACCGGCCTAAACCGCGGGCCGTGAGTTAAACGAAAAGGGAAACTGATCTAAACCACAGAAAAAGCGGAGAAAAGGCCTGTCGGCGGTTAAAGTGGAATGGCCAAATCGAGTTTGGCTTGGCGGCCCATGGTCCCAAGATAGAAAGGGATACCAAGGCCGGCGGTGGGGATGAGCGGGTGCCGTTTCGTGGGCGAACGCCCGCGCGGGCCATGTGTCGATTGGGAAATGGACTTTCAGCGGAAAACGGTCAGGACCTTTTTTATCCAAACAGGCCTAGTCGGCCGTAGCGGTGATAGAACAGATTTATACGCCCCTAAACGCATATGCTTTAATAGCATTGTGACTATTCCGCTGATGTCAGGTCAACAATCATTATTTTTTCAGATGGGAATGAAAACCATCCCTAAATTTTCCGTGGCGGCCATGTCTATGTAAAACAGGAAACACCGAGAAGTAAAATGCTGCGGCCTGCACAAAAAACAGGGCAGGCCGACGAAATTACTTTTGTAATGGGTAAGTTGCGCATTATTGGAGAAAGTAATTTAGAGTTGAAAGAAAGACAAATAACGTTAGACTACATCGAATTTAATAGCCAGCAACTTCTCTCCTTGTGATGTTATCGAAGTGACAAAAATTGTCAATCCAACTGACAAAAAATGGCAGTGACAGAGAAGATAAATATTCTCCTTTCAGCAAGTATTTGATATTATTATGTCGTAAGAAAACCGATCAGATGGCATGATAATTGAAATCAAATGCATTTCCAAAACCTTGATCTGTAATCCTGTCCTTTAATATTTCATTGAAAGCAGCAATTGGTTTTCGAATAGCAAGACATTCCTTTTTTCCATCGAAAAGTCTTCCTTTTTGTTCTCTATCGAAATTTCAGGCTTTACGCCTTAGAGTTTTTTTTACCAATTTGGCAGTATGGCGCAACGGCTGTCGATAAAACCCTTGGGAATATCTGCCGATTACTGTGAATTATGTGTTTTGACGATCGTCCATATCCTCAAAGTGCATATGCTGCCGCGAATATTGAAACGTCGATACGTAGAAAAAGCCTGGGACTGGGGTCAGTATATGCCAATACGAAAGTATGCCCGCCATAAATTGAAAATGAAGCATTCATCTGCCAGTCAATTCACCGACGCTTATAACGGTCACCTGACCCGTAGATGGCTTTGCCTGGCATTCTTCATCCCCGTGCTTTTTATTTTCGCACCTTTCGAACTTTGGGCAGGGGAAGCGGATCGTGACCGCATTCTTTATCTGCAATCCGGCGACGCCGCCTTTGAAGCCACCCTTATCCCGAATCGCCCGACGGGGGCTGTGGCAATTGACCCTGGTCTGGTGAAAACAACCACCGATGGCAGGGCCATTGCTTTGCAGGTATCCGCTGGCGAGGAGGGAAATAGTCTGGTCAACGGCACGTTTCCCGATTTGCCGGATGGTCGTCACAATGCCTCAGTTGAAACTTTTTCATTAGAGGGAATCCCGCTGGATCGAAGCGAACTGTTGTTTTACGTGGATACCAAACCGCCTCTGATCGAACTCATTCAACCGGAGGGGCGGTTCCCCAGGGAATCCAGGTTGTTGGTTTTCAAAATAACTGATCCCGAAAACGGTTCGGGTGTCGACGCCGATATCCAGATGAGCGGATTGAATGTAGACATTTCGGACGCTTGGGTTTCGGGTCGGAATCTGGTTTTCATCAACAACGAATTGCACCTCCTTTTGCATCTGGGATTTCCGGATGGATTTATACGGCACAGCGCGCAGCTCAGGGTTTCCGTTTCCATCAGGGACCGGGCTGGCAACGTCGGAACTTTTCAACAAACCTTCGCAACTAGAGATCTGCTGGAGCCCGAATTTCACTTCTATCGTTGCGGAGGGATCTCTTACGTCGAAACCGCGGCCGAGTTTTTGGTTTATCCCCGGCCGCAAGCCCTCACCCTGAGTGCGGGAAAGAATGTTGACCTCGATCTCGTGACGTTGGGTTATAACGGTAAGGATTATCAGTATCCGCCGCGTGTTGAGAAAGACCTTGGTCGATCCCGTGAGATTAACTGGATCGCTCCGTTTTTCCAGGAGGCCGTCGGCAAACGCATTGAAATCACCAATGCTTCCGGTAATATCAGCATTCAGAAGTTGCCTGATGCGGACCTCGAGGATTCCAGAATTCGTTTTTCTATCCTTCAGAATCGGCCGGTTGCCATGGGACACCAGGTTGATTTTATAGAGATCCGATATCCCGTTTCCATCCGGATCGAAAAGAATACCGATTTTTGCCGTGCCGGCGCGATGGCAGCCGCAAATGGTCAAAATGACAATATTTATGATCACATTCCCGAAAATAAAATCAGTTTTGATTATGAAACGCTCATTTATCCGGTTGTGCTTGAAGTGGCGGATTCACCCTTCAGACTGAACTTGTATACCGAAAAAGAGTCCTTGATTGCCGAAGTCGGTTTTAACCCTATTGAACTGATGGATTCCGAAGCATCCTGGTTTGAGGTCGATGGTGCCAGACACTGGTTTGATTGCCGGGGCGAGATCTACCGTTCTGGAGCCCTGGTCCAGGAAGGTCTGGTCCACTACAAAATTGCCATGGCCGGCCGGATCGGTGCCTATCGGGATGCTTCGACCGCCGATAACGGCCGAACGTTGTTCCAGGAAGGTGATTACCTGATCCGCCGGACGCCCCCGGAGATCATCAACTTCCATTATGACCGATCCGTCAATGCCGCAAAAGCGCGTATCGCCGACAATGGCACGCTTCTGGAAAACCTGCGGGTAAGGCTGCATGTGCCCGGTTTAAAGGAGGCCTTTGAGTTCGATACGCATACCGGTCAATTCACGGCCACACTCCCATTCATTCCCATGTCGGTTTTAACCGCGACGCTTTCTATTACCGATCAGGCCGATCAAACCACGACCGCCAGGTGCGCGATCTTCGGTGAACCGCAGACCGATAAATCGCGCTACAGGCCCCAAGTCGCAGCGGATAGCGCCTATCGCGGGTCGGTTCCTTATACTCCGGATATCAAGCGGAAAATTGGATTTCGCCATGGCAGAACCCTGGTGGAAATCTGTGAGAAATACAAGCAGTTCGGCTATTACATCGGAACCCGTTTTGTTCCGCTTGTCGGCGGGGCGGATTCGGTTTCGCTGGTTCAACTGCAGGAAAGGAAACCGTCGTCCTCGAAGCTGAATAGAATAAGAAACCGCAAAGATCTCGATATTAAGCTCTTCCACGGGAGATACGACCAAAGCAAGTATATGGCTGGGCGGTTTCCCGGGGTCTCGTCAAAGCTGATGCTCACCGGCAGTCATTCAAAACCCAGCCAGACCATCTATTATCTCCTCGGATATAGAGATGGAAATGACTTTGTCCCCGTTGATCCCGGCATTAGCAGTCTGGCCGGACTAAGGTTGAGCCATCGCATTTCGGAAAATTGTACGGTAAAAGAACTGGATTTGAGCCCACCGGTTATAGCGGCTTCCTATGACACGAATACCGGCCGCGTGACCGCAACCATTCACGACCCCGGCATGCCGTTTGATCAGCTCCAAATCGATTTTTTCGGACAGGCGGACCACGACAAGAGCAATGCTTATTACCGCGGCAATCTACCTTTCTTGTTT
>JAERRP010000210.1 GCA_016735415.1 Desulfobacterales bacterium
ACGCGTCCTTTGGCGTCCCTGCTGTGTTGCGACTTCAGTTACATAGCGCGGTTATGCGCCATCGTCGCGCCGTCAGGAACACCAAATGACTTCGCAATCTTACGCCATTTGTCACATGACAGGACACTATCCCGTCAGGACCAGATGATCGATCCAGTTGCGCAACTCCTGTTCGCGGATCGAGGGGTCCAGAATATCTTCGCCCACCGCGAGGGCGGCGCGTAAATTCTCCTCGCGGGGATCACGGTGGAGGGCCATCATGCGCCCGGCATGGGTTTTGACATCTTCTTCCCGTTCGAAGAAACCCTCGTTCACCAGCGGTTTGGCCCGGGCGGCAATCAAGCGCCCCATTTCCAGGAAATTGTATTCGGGGTGGTACTGGGTGGCCCAGAACACGCCCTGGCCCTGCCGGACCTCCAGGGCCTGAACGCGGGTGTGCGCGTTGACGGCCAGCAGGGTGGCCCCTGGCGGCAGGCGGGTGACCTCGTCCAGGTGCATGATAAACCCGTCGAAGTGTTCCGGTTTGCCGGCCATCAGGGGGGATTGACGGCCATCGGCGGTCAGGGTGATATCCCGGGCGAGGCCCCATTCACGCCCTTTAGGATTTTTGGCTACCTCCCCGCCGGCGACCACGGCCGCCATCTGGACCCCCCAGCAACTGCCGTACATGGGAACGCCGCAGGCGAAAATGGCACGGGCCAGCGCGATCTGGCGCGTCACCCGCTGATCGCTGCGGTCGTAAATGGTCAAATCGGAGCCCGTCCAGATAAACCCGTTGTAGGACGTCAGGGCCGTTCCCGAAGGCAGGTCCTGATCGGTATCCGCAACGAAGAATACGTCCACCGTGGCGGACGGCAGGTAGCGCTGCAGAAAATCCCTGAAAAGGTTGTGAGGGTGCCCCACCCCGTCCCGGTCGAAATTCTCGCGACTGGCCCGCGGATAGCCATTCAGGATACAGATTGCGATCTGCGGATCGACATCCATGGCGCACTCCACTATATCCAACGCAAGAAAACGCCCCTGGCGCTATAAAGACAGGATGGACAGGCGCTGGGGAAAATCGGTAATGAAGCCGGTCGCCCCGGCGGCTGCGAACTGCTGCATTTCATCCGCTTCGTTGACGGTGAAAAGATTGATGGCATAACCGGAGGCCACCCGCTCCCGCAGCGTTTCAACCGTGATCAGGGTGCTGCGGACATTATAAGTGCCGAAGGACATATCCCCCCACACCAGCGGGCCGGCCGTATGGTAGCCGACAAGGGCCTGCACTTCGACAGCGGGCCGCCGCGCCTGGACTTCCTTCAGCCAGACATGGTTGAAGGAAGATATGACGATATCTTCCGTCGGCAGCCCCACATGGCCGATCGTCGCCAGCACCCGCGTCACCACCGGGAATTGTTCCATCGGGGCCGGCAGACGTTTGAGTTCCAGATTGATGCGCCAACCCAGTTCCCGGGTGAACACGAGGGCTTCTTCGAGGGTCGGAATCGCGGCCCCGCAGCAGTTGTTCAAGTCGGCCGGGGACAGGACACCGGCGGCGATCTGGCCGAAAGGGTCCGTGTCCACAAACCAGCTGCCGGCATCCAGGCGCCGCAGCTCTTCCAGGGTAAAGGTCGTAAAGGGCTGCTCCCGGCGCTGCGGATAGCGGACCGCCACGTCGGTCGTCCGTTCCAGGAGATCATCGTGGAACAGGATCAGGGCTTCATCCCGGCTGACGGCCAGGTCCGTTTCCCAGAAATCGGCGCCGCCGTCAAAGCCCTTGCGGGCGGCCACAAGGGTATTTTCGGGGGCCAGGCTGCGAGCCCCCCGATGCGCGATATTCAGTACCATGGGCGCATAGCGTTTAATGGAAAAAGGTCAGCGTTACGTTACGTTATCGGAAGGAGCACGGTGCCGTCCATCCGGAAAGGGGCGCTTCGGGTCTACAGGGTTGCGATAATGTAAGTTTGCGAGTCATAAACGGCGCCCTCTCGAGTGGGATTCTTTACCTAAAACAGATCGTAGGGTTTTGGCAAGCACAACCCATGCGGACGGATAGGCCGCCACGGGCCGAAGCTTGCCGTCCCGCTGTGCTATGTGGTACCTGAACCTTGACGGATTGTGACTTTTTACGAGTCCATCAATCCTGCATGAAAATTATAACATCAGGAGATACGCCATGAGACTGAAAGACAAAGTCGCTCTGATTACCGGGGCGGCGGCCGGCATCGGCCGCGAAACAGCCCTGCTCTTTGCCCGGGAAGGCGCGGCCGTGGCGGCGGTGGATGTCAATGACGAAGCCGGACAGAAACCCGCGGCGGCCATC
>JAERRP010000886.1 GCA_016735415.1 Desulfobacterales bacterium
ACCAGTTTCGATGAAGGGTTTGAGATGTCATTTGTGTCAGTCCTTTCGATTGGCGTTTTGAACCCCGGCCGGTCAGGTGGCGGGATGCAGGACCATTTTGGCGTCCAGGATTGTCCAGTCCGAACGACTCCAGACGATGGGATTCAGGTCCAACTGATCGAACCGCGGTCCCAGGGCCTCCACCATGTCGCTCACGGTAACGATCAGCCGGGCCAGGATCGCCGGATCCAGCCGCAACCCGCGAAACCCCTCGAACACCGGGTAGATTTTGGGTTCCATCAGCATACGGCGGGCTTCGGCTTCATCGAGAGGCGCCAGCCGGAAGGCCACATCCGGGGCGATTTCCGTGAGAATACCCCCGGCGCCGACCATAACGGCCGGACCCAGGGACGCATCCATGAGGGCCCCGGCAATCATTTCCGGGCCCCTGGGTACCACCATCTGCTCGATCAGGAGGGGAACCCGGGGAAAGGCCGCTGCCAATTTCCGCACGGCGCCATCCAAAGCGTCCCGGTCCAGGTTTAAATAGACGCCCCGCACATCCGTCTTGTGCAGGATGTCGGGCGAACACACTTTAACTGCAAAAGGCCCCTCAAACGGGGGCGGCTGATCCAGGGGACCGGATGCCGTTCGCAGACCTTGGGGGGTTTTCAAACCCAGGGATGCCAGCAGGCGTTTGACTTCGTATTCATCCGGCCGGTCGGCGACCGTCAACTGCGCACACCACATTTCGAGGAGGGCCTTCATATGTCCACTCCCAGGGATGACAGGATTCGGTACCGTTCCACCAGGAAGCGGGCGGCCCGGACGGCACGGCTGATGGAGGGAAAGCCCGCCACGCCCGCATCGTGGAATCGTCGCAAATATAAGTCGGTAAACGGCCCGTACTGGGTAAAGGTAATGATCGGCTTGACCCTTTGGCAGGCCCGGACGGCAACCGCTTCGATCAGACCGTCCGAAATCGCGGGCGGAGAAAAAAAGGCGGTGCAGATCACGATATCGACGCCATCGTCATCCAGCAAAGCGTCGAGGCTTGCACCGAACATGCCGTCGTCGGCACTGGCGGTCAGATCCACGGGGTTGTCACAGGCAGCATATGGCAGGGTGGCCGCACGGATGCGTTCAACGGTTTGCGGTCGCAGGGTGGCCATGGCCAGCGGGATGCCGCGCTGGTCGATTTCAATATAATCGGCGCACATGACCCCGAACCCACCGGCCGGGGTCAGGACGGCGACCCGGTGGCCGGATGCGGGCGGCAGCAGGGCAAGGCATTTGGAGGCATCGCAAAGTTCTTCGTCATCCACGACCCGCTGGATGCCATATTGCCGGAAAGCCCCGCCGATCACGGCATCCATACCCGCCAGACGCCCCGTATGGCTGCTGACGGCCCGGACGCCGGAGGGCGTGCGGCCGGCCTTCAGGACGATGACCGGTTTGCGGCGGGTGACCTCACGGGCTTTCTCCAGAAACCGGCGCCCGGGGGCGATACTTTCCAGGTAAAAGGCCAGGCAGCGGGTTTCGCGATCCTGTCCAAAATAATCTAGAAAATCAAGTTCATCCAGATCGCATTTATTGCCCAGTCCCACAAAGGCCCGCAGGCCGTAGCCGACATTGCTCGCCAGTCCCAGCGCTTCCACACCCACGGAACCGCTCTGGGTGATGAACGCCACCCCGCCGCCACGGCTGAGCGCTTTGTCACCGTGCTCCACAAAAATGGTGTCCAAACGTTAGGCCGGCACGAAAATGCCCAGCGAGTTGGGCCCCAGAATCCGGCTGCCCGTTTGCTGCCCGACGGTTTTCAGGCGCGCCTCGAGTCGGGCGCCCGGCGCCCCGGTTTCGGAAAAGCCGCCGGCCACAACAATGATGAAAGGGATGCCGCGGGCGGCACAGGCTTCGGCCGAAGCGACCGACGCTTCGGCGCCGGTGGCGACGACGGCCAGGTCGATGCCTTCCGGAAGCGCGGGGATATCGGCAAAGACCGGGCGGCCCATCACCTTGGCTTCTCTGGGATGAACCGGGTAGAGTTTGCGCAGGGAAGGCACGAGACGCTCGAAAACGATCCGCCCGATGTTGCCCTCCCGATTGCTGGCGCCCACCACGGCGATCGCTTTGGGATTGAAAAGACGTTTCAGGTCGGGTGGCGGTGGGATCATCGGACCGGTCCCGCCTGTTCGGAGGTTATCGATTCCAGCCACCGGTGGATGTCCTCCAGCGGCAGATGACCGCCGATATCGCGGCCATAATATGCACACTGAACGGTTTGGTTTGGAGTCGCATGGGCCGATCATCCTTATCTGCCGTTTAAACCTTTGGATCCAGGATGACCATGGTAATGCGTGATACGCAGACCAGTCGTTCGCGCTCATCGTGGATCTTGATCTGCCAGATGTGGGTGGATGCCCCCAGATGCAAAGGCGTTACCTTGCCGATCACATGGCCCTCGCGCACGGAACGGATGTGGTTGGCATTGATGTCCAGCCCCACGGCCATTTGCTTCTCAGGATCGATGCAGAGGTAGGCCGCCACACTGCCCAGGGTTTCGGCCAGGACCACCGAGGCCCCGCCGTGTAGAATGCGGGCCGGTTGAACGGTACGGTTGTCCACGGGCATCCGTGCTGTGAGATAGTCGTGGCCGATTTCCGTAAATTCAATCCCGATCCGTTCGACGATCGTGTCGGTCGTCAGTTGATTCATCTGCTCCAATGTCGCCTCGGTGAACCAGATACTCATGCGTTGCATACCTTTTTTCCTGGAAGAATCCAAACGGGAAGGCGGGTTGGGATGGTTGTCATGGCGCAACCCGTCGATATTCGCTGAGAACGGCGGCAATTGCCGCTTGAAAAGGCTATTTCACCCATTTGATTTCGCGTGCCGTTTGGTTGCCGATGACGGTAAAATCGAGGCTGGGCGGCATGCTCGCATCATGCTCGGTCTGAGGAATCCGGCTGCCCATTATTTCCGCCGTTTGCTGGGGATAGGGCGGCGACTGGTCGGGATTGGCGAATCCTTCCGGAAATATGGGCTGCTGCGTGGCCGGGTCATACTTGTCGGAGGCTCCCAGAGTATGGAGGATTTCATGGGCGATCACAACCTGGTTCTTGGGTTGCTGACCGAAGTCGGCATATGCATGCACCACGCCGAACATCCCTTTGCGGATGCCCAGCGAGTTTTCAAGCATCTCCACGGTGTCGGGACCGTGGTAGAGGACAAAAATCTTTATTTCCGGGGAAGGACCTTCATTGAAGGTATCCGATCGGAAGACCCACCACCGCATTTTAAGACTCCACCACATGACCGCCAGGGGATTGTCACCTTTGGGCGGTGAGGGCGGAATGGATCGAACTTCGGGTGCCAGAAGTAACTTGGCGGGCTCCGCCAGAGGCAGTTCATACCTTTCAGCCTCAGCGGCAAAATAATCGGCAATCGGCAGGAAGGTGTCTTCATCCAGCCGGCTGATATAACGATCGACCATTTCCGACTCGTCGGCGTTGATCGGATAGATTCCCACCCACAAGGTGTCGTCCCAGTTGGTGGCCCAGATGCCGCTCATGATCGTATTCAATCCCACGATCAGCAGAATGAACAGCAACACGGCGATGCGGATGGTTTTAAAAAGTCCCCGGGAAGATTCGGTGGCGTCTGCCGATGGGGGCACCTCGACCGAGACGGTTTCGATCGGGACGCTTCTGGCCGGGGCTTCATTTTCAATCAGGAATTCACCGCAGTGCAGACAGGTGGCCGCCCGACTCTGCCGGGTACCGCAATGCGGGCAGCACACGGTGTTGCCGGTTGCCGATGAACGGCTGTCCGGGGAGGAATCGGGGGCGCTGACCGGCGCCAGTTCGAAGACCACGCCGCAACCGGCCGCCGCTTCGACGATTTTTCGGCCCTTGATCTCATTGACATCCTTGCTGACCGTCACCGGATCTCCGGCAAAAAGGGCTTCCAGCTTCCGGGGTGCCAGTTTGAAAATGGCGGCCAGTTTGTCTTTGGCCTCATTGATATCATAACCCAGCAGAAACTCTCCGCGAAAAACAACATCATACCGGTCCATACAACACGTCCTGTTACGGCGGGGCTTGCCGTGGATGAGTGATTAAATGCGAAAACGGGCCCCGCTCTGCCTTTCCGGCGACCCCACGATTTCAATTTAGCGTCCCGAAGTTTCAGACGCTTTAAAACAACGCCTGCTTCACGTTTGGGATTTGCGCGAATCGACACCCCGGCCGGAAGCTGGCCTGGGCCTTGAAAAGCGTCAAAAGTTCAAAACAAGCGTAATTCTATCAAAAGGATAGCGGCCTGGCAACCCGCAGGCCGGCGGAAAAAGATGGAGGGGATGCGCGCGCGGCCCGGTTTGCATCCCCCCGTCGCCTATCAGCTTTTAGGTGTCATTCGTATCAATAACAGGGGGATGACTTGTGTCTCGCTGCGCAGGGTTTTCTGCGCGAGCTGAATGGAAAATGCAGATTGCATGCAATCCAAAAAAGCTTTGTTGGTCTGGCGGATTTCTCCGGCCAGCAGTATCTCGCCCCCGGGCTTGAGCAGCGCCCGAAAAAGCTTTCGCATGGTCTTGAAATTACTATCTTTGTAAATCAGTTCCGATCCCAGGATGCCGTCAAAACGATCCTTCAGATCCGGGTGGTGCCAGTCCAGGCGGCGTACGCGGGCGTTGGTGCACCGGTTTTCCAGAAGATTGGCCTTGATAAAGGCCAGGGCGTGCGGATCGTATTCGGTAATGGTGACGTCGTGGCCGAAGGCGGCGGCGACCTCCCCGGTCACACCCAGTCCCGCCCCCAGCTCGATCAGGCGTTCGTCCTTCCGAACCGGTCGGGAGGCCACTCGCGTGGCCATCAGCAGAGAAGCTTCCCAGATTTTGGACCACAGCGGAAAATCGCGCAGCGGGTTCTCCGGATCGATGAATTGTTCGACCGTGCGCGGAACGTGAAAACGGAAGGGGCGTCCGCCAACGGCTAAATCGGCGATTTCGGTGTCATAGGCCGTGTTGAAGGTTTCCAGCGAAAACATGGGAGAACTCCATATTGATGTGTTAGGATTAGCTCAGAAATAGGCACTGCCAAGGTTTCCGACTTCTAACAAACCTGGCACCGAATGCAAACGGTTAATGAACTCGTACAGCGTCGCAATCGCGACGGATTCGTAAAGAGTTCGAGATGCGGCCTGCGAATCCTGAGGAAATAAACGCGGCCGCCGGACAATCAGATCGAATCCGATATGGCCGCGGCCGGACGGATCATATCGATGTGCGCGATGCCGTCTTCGTCATAGGGCAATCCGACGGGCTTGAAACCGAATCGGCCGTAGAAGTCCACGAGGTAGACCTGGGCCGCGATGTGAATGGCATGCCCCGGATAGGCCGTTTCGCATCGGGCCAGCGCCTGTCGCAGGGCGTTGCTGGCGAGACGGCCGCCCCGCACGGTCTTTACGGTCAGCACCCGGCCGATCGACGGCTCGACATTGTGCGAACCCGGCGCATTGACCCGCAGATACGCCACGATCTGTCCGTCGTGGCGGCGGCCGGTCAGATGCCAGGCGCAATGATCCAGATAATCGGCATCCTGGTAGGCACAGTTCTGTTCGACGACGAAAACGCTTTGCCGGACCGCAAGAATGTCATGCATCTCGCGTGCGGTTAAATCCGACAGTTGTGACCATTTCCAGTTAATGTCCATTGTCAGGCATCGCTGATGGCCGCCCTGAGTCGGTCAGGCCTGGCGTTGGCGCTGCACGAGCGCCCGCAGCTGATTCAGATGTTTGCGCAGTTGGCCGACCCGGCGATGGAAGCGGGCGGATTTGTCGACAGGTTTGCAGACAGGGGCCGCGGCCGCGGTGGCGGCCGGGATGTCCCGGGTCTTCATTTTGACCTTGAGGGATTTAATTTTTTTGGCAATAGCGACCCAGTGGGTTTGCGGCACATCTTTCAGCAGATTTTTAAAAAGATGGAGAGCGGTCAGGTAGTGGCCGCGACGCTCCATGTCCAGGGCAAAGGCGGCCCGCATCGTGGCCGGGTGGTTGCCGTGGGGAAGGTCCCTGGGGATGATCTGCCCGATGGCGTTCTCGATCGTGGCCAGGGAATGGATGCCCAGCAGGCAGTCCGTCAATCCACGGATGAAGTGCGTGACAGGAAGCTTCAGACGGATCAGTTTGCGGTACTCCTCGACCGCGGCTTCGAATAGTCCGACATCCCCCAGGGCCGTGGCGCAGGTGAGGATGTCGGTGGGTGTGTTGGCGCCCTGCCAGCCGTCTTTGAGGATGTTCATCTCCTTTTCGGAGACCACCTCCACCAAATCCACTTCCAGGGCCGCCAGTTCATCCTCGATTTTCACTATCTGGGCCTGCAGCGATTTGCTCAGGCGTCCCCCCAGCCTATCGGAATTGTTGAGAACATCACGATACAACTGCTGCGCCTCTTCGAACAAGCCTTGCGAGCAGTAAAGCTCGGCCTCGCGTCGCGTGAATGCAATGGTGAGTTTATGACCCATACAACTGTCCGTGCGGAGAGGGGTTCGTCTTGATGGTCTTTAAAGCCGCTAAAACAATTAAAACCGCGGTAAGGGCATACAATGAAGCGGAGGGTGGCGTCAACTTTGTCGTCCTTTTCATAAATGCTGTTAGGCACCAGGATTGCCATGACGGACTGACGTGCAAACCCTAAACGGCTGGTTTTCTTCTTTCAATCGGCAACACCACGCGAAAATTGGCCCCCGGTCCCTGGTTTTCGACCAGGCCTACGGTGCCGCCGTGATCATGGATATGTTGCCGGACGATAGCGAGCCCTAGTCCGGTGCCCGCTTGCGCATCCGGTCGGGGTTTGACCGAAAAATAGGGTTCGAAAACACGGTCCCGCAGATCGGTGGCAATACCCGGTCCATTATCGCTGATGTCGATTTGCACCGTGGGCTGGCCGTACGGGGTGCGACCGTTCTCAAGGGCGACATGGATCACCCCGGCCCGGGAAACAGCCTGGACGGCGTTGACCAGAATATTGAGAAGGGCCTGATGGATTTTCTCCCGGTCGATATACAGATGCGCGGATGTCAACCGTATCGAACGTGTGATCGTGGCCGCCCGGGCCTCGGCCTGTGGTCGGACGAGGGCGATAAGGTGCTCGATCAACTCTCGAATATCGACCAGAACGACATGTTTCGCAGATGTCCTTCCAAAATCGAGCATTTCATCCAGCAAGGCATTGATGCGTAGCACCTCTTTTTGGGCCAGGGGATAAAATTCGTTACGGTATTGGGCATCATGCCATTTGGCGGGCAGTGTCTGGAAAAAAGTGGAAATGGCGGTCATGGGGTTTTTTATTTCGTGGACCAGGCGGGCGGTTCGATACCCGATGGCCCTCATTTTTTCGGCCCGGTCGTGACGCAAGCGGGCTTGTTGCCATTTGGCCTGCTGATCGCAGAGCTGGCCGTGGAGCCTGACATTTTCAATCGCAAGGGCTAACGGCAGGCCCAATCGTTGCAGCATCTCCTGGCCGGCGACAGGGATTCCCCCGGTTTGGCAGGTCCCGGCGACCAGAACGCCGATGACCCGGGTGCGTACGATCAGCGGAATGGCGCATACGGCCGTCAGGTCCCGGCGAAATCGATCCGTCCAGGCCGCGGCCGGAATATCCTCTTCAATCCGGGTGGAATACTGCGCCTGGCCCAGATTCGCTGCGCGCGCCAGGATGCCCTGTCCCGGATCGATGGCCACCGGGGAGCCTTCGGCCTCCCCGGATTCGGGAACCGGACCGGATGTACCGCAAAGAAACGCCCACTGCCGGTCTTCCGGATCCCGCAGACAAACGAAGAAACGCTCAAACCGATAAATATCCACAATGATGTTGTGAATGGCAAGGATCATCCCGTCGGCGTCGCAAACCGCCATGAGCGCTTGTTCCACTTTCTGCCGTGCTGCAAGTTGAGATGAATGGTCTTTCACAATCCTGTCCGGCCGGTTTGGTGGTGTTTTGTCGATGATGCGGATATTCAGACTTGACGGATTCGTAAAAAGTCCGATATCGGCGTTACGCGTATTCCTCGTCACTACGGCGTACGACCAGTACGCATCATTCCTCGGAATTCGCAAGCCTTGATATCGAACTCTTTACGAATCCTTCGGGATTGTGACTTTTTTCGAGTCCATCAGACTTAAACGGGGCGCTTTTTTTGAAAGCCCCGGCATCTCACTATCCTGGCACATAGATTCGCAAAAAAGCGCTCCGTTCAGGTTCGAGATTTTCTTTGGAATCAACAT
>JAERRP010000014.1 GCA_016735415.1 Desulfobacterales bacterium
GCAGGTACTGCAGAATGCTAATAGGCGCCTGTTTTTACTTTGAACACAGGTGGCCAGGCCGAGGATGGCGGAATAGCCGGGCGAATAGCCGTTCAGCATGAAGACGGTAATGACCACCAGGGGCAGGGTGTAGACCCATTCCCGTTTCAGGATGGTGGTGGCTTTTTCCCCGAAGTGCTCGCCCACGATGTTGTGCTTCTTGGCTTCCCAGTGCACCATCATGTAGACGCTGTAAAAGTACATGACAGCCGGGAAAATAGCGACCAGCATGATGCGGGAATAGGGCACGCCCGTCAGTTCGGCCATGATGAAGCCGCCCGCGCCCATAATCGGCGGCATGAACATCCCGCCGATGGAAGCGGCCGGTTCGATGCCGCCGGCAACATGGGGCCGGAAACCGGCTTTTTTCATCATCGGAATAGTGAAGGCCCCGGTGGATACCGTGTTGGCGATGGCACTGCCGGAAATGGAGCCGAACAGGCCGCTGGCGATGACGGACACCTTGGCCGGACCGCCGACCTTGTGACCCACGGCCGCCAGGGGCCAGTCAATAAAGAATTTCTGAGCCCCGCATTTTTCGAGAAAGGCCCCGAACAGGACGAAGAGCAGCACGTAGGTGGCCAGTACGTTGGCCATGATACCGAAAACACCATCGGCCCGGTAGAAAATGCTGGTGCACAGCCCGGGCAGGGTGTCACCGGCATGGGCCAGCAGGTCGGGCATCACGTCACCGTACATGCCGTATCCGATCATGAGCGCGCCCATGATGACAAAGACATTGCCCACCCCCCGACGGGCCAGTTCCACGCCGATCAGCACACCCACGACGGCCATCCACTGATCCACCAGGTTTTCAGCCCCGGTGCGATAGTTGATGGCCTCGAAATTGTACATCCAGTAGCTGACCGTCACAATCGAGGCCACGATCAGAAGGTAGTCCACCGCCCGCATGATCTTGCTCTTGGACTGATAGAGCATGAAGCACAGGATGTAGGTGATAATGACGTAGATGCCCCGGTGAAACTGGGTAGCGGCCGGTTCGATCACGGCCGACCAAGAATAGTACAGCACCAGAAAAACGGAGAGGACATCGAAAATGATTTTTTCGAAACTTTTCAGTTTATCGTACATGGTCGTACCTGCCTGGAAGTTAGTTCAGTGTCCGTCCAGAAATGGTCTTTTTTGCCCTGATCGGCCGGTCGTAGCGGGATTGCTGGCTGCGGCGTACAACAGTACGCCTCACCGCAACCCCTTGTGCGGCCTTGCTCAGAACAAAAAATCCTCATTTCTGAATCGGACACGATCGTGACATCTTAAATTCGTGGATCGACACTTCCTAACTTTTTCGAACGATGCTATAAATTTGTGCAAGATGCAGGCTAATGGGCGCTGCCGACCAGATAGAGCCCCACGATCATCACAATGGACGTGATAAAGCGGTATCGGCCATAGGATTCTTTCAACTGCAACCACCCGACAAGCACCGCTATTAACACACCCGACTGTCGAAGGCTAACGATATAACTGACGGGGTTGGTTTGCATGACGTGAAGAATCAGGCTGTAAGAGGCCATCGTTCCCAGGGCCGCCATAATGATTTGCGGCCACTGGCGAACCCACACCGCTTTAAGCGGAAGATCTCTCGTCACGACCATATAGATCCAGAAAATCACATAGCAGAGGATCACCTGCAGCATAAAAAAACACGGCCCCCGCATCCCCGGCGAAATTGCCGCAACGTTGGACAGCGCCACCATCGCCGCCTTATCCACCAGTGTGTAGGAAACCACGGCACCCAGCGTGGCAAAGGCCCACAGTGAATCCTTTTTGATAACCGCCCGTCCGAATCCTCGGAAATCGGACCGGCCCTGACCTCGGAGCTGAAGTGCCAATACACAGATAACGACAATGAAAATCCCCCCCCCGCCACGTATCGAAATGATTTCGCCGATCGTCAAGAACGCCGCCAGCGGCACCAGGGCAGGGGCGGAGCGAATAAAGGGGTCACCCATTAAAGGACTCGTCAAGAGAAAAAACACCTCTGCGGAGCAAATTTTAAAATAGTTTTGCTTGACGACACCCTATCCGAAAAGCTGAAGCGATCCGTTTCGCACCCG
>JAERRP010000440.1 GCA_016735415.1 Desulfobacterales bacterium
GTTGAACTAATAAACGCAGACGGATGAGACGTATGCATGTTAATTTTCATTTATTATGGACTCCTGTTGATAGTCTAAAAAAACATAACATTGTTAATAGATGGAAAGTTTTCTATATATCACCCTTATAGCATGGAAAATATTTCTATCTATTCTGATATTAAGTGAAATGCATGGAAAATATACCATTGTAAATTCCATGTATTGCAGCTATATTCAATTATGATGGAAAACAAACCAAAATTCAAGCCAAATCCCGACCTGCGCCTCATGGACCAGGTGCGTCAAGTGCTGCGCTATCACCACTATGCCTATCGCACCGAGCAATCCTATTGCGAATGGATCAGGCGCTACATTCGCTTTCACAGCGCGCAGGCCCATCCCCGGCGGATGGGCAAAAAGGAAATCGAGGCCTTTCTGTCCGATCTGGCGGTCAACCGCAAAGTGGCCGCGGCAACGCAGCGCCAAGCCCTGAATGCCATCGTTTTTCTTTACAAACAGGTACTGGATATAGCGCTTGAGGACACCCTGGCGCCGGTTCGGGCCCGGCGGCATCGCCGCCCTCCGGTGGTGATGACCGCCAATGAAGTCCAGCGCGTATTGGCCTGCATGAAAAATACCCACCTCCTCATGGCCCGGCTGCTGTACGGGGGCGGTTTGCGTTTGATGGAGTGTCTGCGCCTGCGCGTCCGGAATCTGGATTTCGAACGCAACCTCATCTACGTGCGCGCCGCCAAAGGGGGCAAAGACCGCACCACCCTGTTTCCCCGATCCCTCCAGGAAGACATGCAAAAGCAGGTTGAAACGGTTACCGTCCGGCATGCCGCCGATCGGGCCGAGGGCTTCGGCGAAGTCTATCTGCCGAATGCCCTGGCACGCAAATACCGGGGGGCCGCTAAAGAGATCGGCTGGCAGTATGTCTTCCCGGCCAAAAAGCGCAGTGTCGATCCGCGCTCCGGAAAAACCGGCCGCCACCACGTGCTGGAGTCAGGGCTGCAGAAGGCCGTCAAAACCGCGGCCCGGCGTGCCGGCATCAACAAGCGCATCGGCTGCCATACCTTCAGGCACTCGTTCGCCACGCATTTGCTGGAAAGCGGCGTCAACATCCGCGTCGTGCAGCAGTTGATGGGGCATCCGGATGTTAAAACCACTGAAATTTATACCCATGTGATGCAGAAAAATATCGATGCGGTCGTCAGCCCGCTGGATGCCATTAACTCGCAGGTATTGTAGCCGGGCTTGGCCAAACGGCAGACGCAATCGCAGCAAACGCGCCCTGAAACGCGGAAAGATACAAAATTTTTTTCGTCGTTGCGACGTAAACGGGGACCGGCTGAAAGAAGCTTAACCCCCAATATCCAATTATCGCGCCGGCTGCAACCGGTTTCCCGGACAGGAACTGAAGGCGTGCTCAAAAATAACGTCACATTTATTCAACAAGGCATGGTCCCCTTAGTGCCCACCTTGCTCCCCACCACGATTGGACCTTGAAAAGAATTCGAAGCGTGTATTATAGTCGGTGACTATCTTTCAAATGGCATTTCCGGCGGCAGCACAGGTGCGCACCGGCCGGAGTGGCCAAAGACAGGGCCTTTTCAAATGTTTGACGGATTTCAGAAAATTATCGAGGAGCGCATCCGCGTGGCCCAGCGAAAGGGCCTCTTCGATAATCTGGAAGGCAGCGGCAAGCCGCTGCCAAGGGATGTTATCGGCGATACCGTGCCGGAAGACCTGCGCCTGGTTTACCGCATCCTTAAAAATGCCGATTGCGTGCCGCCCGAAGTCGAATTGAAACATGAAATCGGCCGGACCGAAGATCTCCTGTCCGGCATGCCGGAAACCAGGACCAAATACGGCATACTGAACAAGCTCAATTTCCTGATCATCAAACTGAACACCATGCGCCGGGGTCGGATCGATCTGGAGGTGCCGCAGCACTATACCGACCCTCTGGTGGCCCGGCTGGAAAAAAATAAGCCCCGCTGAAACGAGATTATTGTGTCTATCCAGGATAAAAAAAAGGGTGACGGCCTGGTCAAAAGCGTTATGCTGGCCTACTTCATCCTGATCCTGCACGTTTTTCTGCTGGTGGGGCTGGGATTCCTGGTTTTCTTCTTCCGCGGCATCGTCCAATACATGCCCTGGATTTTCCTGTTCGGGGCGGTGGCCATCCTGGGATCGGGTTACTGGTTCTACCGCAAGGTGAAAGCCGAAGGCCAATCCCTGCGGGAGACGCTCAATTCGCCGCTTTTCCGCAATCGCACCGTTGAAGTCAGCCTGCTGGGGGGCCTGGCCTCTTTCCGGGTGGGGCAATCGGGCGGGACGCCGCCGCTGTTGTCCTCCGATGAGAAAAACCACCCCCAGAAGCTGGAATGGTCGGGCGACAACCAGGTGCACGAACTGACCGAACTGGCCCGGCTCCTAAAAAACGGACTGATCACGCTGGACGAATACGAGCAGGCCAAACAGAAGGTTTTCAAGACCCCGGGATAAACTTGCGCCTGCGCCTGCAATATTGATACACGACCAGAAGCGTCATGCGTGTGTTAAAAAAATCCGGCGGCCCGGGGCCGGCTGCTCATTCCCACCTTACCCAGCAAAGGAACCGCAACCATGAAAAAACTGACCATTGCGTTACTGGCGGGAGGGATTTCTTCGGGACGCGC
>JAERRP010000520.1 GCA_016735415.1 Desulfobacterales bacterium
GACGCGGATCAGCTTCTCACGCCCCAGCGCTTCGGCGTCCTTTTTGGGCATCTTGCGCACATGGGCCGGCGCCAGGGTAACATTCTGCAGGGCGGTCATATGGGGATAGAGGTGAAACTGCTGGAAGACGAACCCGATTTCGGCCCGCAGCTTGGTCAGGTTGGTACTGTAGTCGTGCAGGGGCATGTCGTCCACGAAAAGCCGGCCCTTCTGAAATTTTTCCAGGCGGTTGATGCACCGGATCAGGGTTGACTTGCCGGATCCGCTGGGCCCGCAGATGACCACCACTTCACCGGCGGCGACCTCCAGGTTGATGTCGTTCAACACGTGCAGTTTACCGAACCATTTATGGACACCATCGAATTTGATCATGTTATCCTCTTGCCGGCACTTCGGCCGCCGCGTTGAAATACCGGATCGCGAGCCCTAAAGTTTGACCTCCTGAACCGCCATACGTTTTTCCAGATAATTCGAGAGGCGAATCAACGGGTAGGAAATCACGAAATATAAAAACCCGACCAGGGTGAAAACCATCAGGCCTTCCGGTATGCGGACAACTGTCAGCCAGCCGACCCGCGTCAGTTCAACCACACCGATGACGGAAACCACGGAGGAATCCTTGATCAGCAGGACGTACTGTCCCACCAGGGGCGGCAGGATCGTCTGCATGGCCTGGGGGATGATCACCAGGCGCAGTTGCTGGATCCGGGTCAACCCGGAAGAGGTCGCCGCTTCCCATTGACCGGTCGAAACCGCCTGGACCCCCCCCGCCACGATCTCGCAGATGAAGGCGGTACCCAGAATACTCAGGGCCAGAATCGCGGACGGGAGGGCTTCGAGCTGAATCCCCCATTCCGGAAAGATGAAGAATACGATAAAAATCTGAACCACGAAAGGCGTTCCCCGGATAACCGCCACATACACCCCGATCAGCCGGGTGACAACCTTGTTCTTCCCGGCCCGCAGGACCCCCAGTAAAAACCCGCAGATCGTTCCGAAGGTGAGCCCCAGGGCGGCCACAACCACCGTCATCCACAGTCCCTTAAGAAAAAACGGAAAGATCTCCACCAAGCGCTGGAAGTAGAATGCCATCATGGTCAATAGGCCTCCCGGAAAATCAGCCGTTTCTGGGACCAGTCCGCCAACATTTTCAAACAGAAATAGAGGCACAAATAGAAAAAGGCCACCGTGAAAAAGGCCTCGCTGGGCATGAAACGCTCGGAAGTCAGCACCTGGCCGCAGCGGGTCAGTTCCATGACGGAAATCAGCGACAGGAGGGCCGTGTCCTTGACCAGCACGATGGCCTGCCCCAGCAGGGGCGGAACAGTGACCCCCAGCGCCTGGGGCAGGACGATAAACCGCATGCGTTGGAAATAGCTGAGTCCCGAGCTGACACCGGCTTCGATCTGGCCGGCGGGGACGGAAGTGATTCCGGCCCGGATGATTTCGGCAATGTAGGCCCCGCTGTTGAGCATGAGTGCCAGGATGCCGGTCTGGAGTTCCGGGATACGGACCCCCAGGGTGGGCAGGCCGAAGTAGAAGAAATAAATCTGGACCAGCAGCGGCGTGGTCCGCATGGACTCGATATAGAAAATGGCCGCCCCGCGGAGCATTTTCCACTTTGACAGACGACAGGCGCAGGCCACGATCCCGGCAATCAATGCCAGGAAAAGGGAGACCAGCGAAATCAGGAAGGTATTGCGTACCCCCTCCAGGAAGAAGGGCATGTATTCCCAAATGATTCTGAAATTAAAACCTTCTAACATCTTCCGGTATCCCTGGGTGTTGGAAGGAACGACAAGCGACGATCGATTCATCCCCGAGCTACCGGCGGTGCGGTGCGGCCGGACACGCCGGGCAAGATCTGTTTTCCAGCGGGGCGGACGGCGGCCGCCCGCCCTGCCGGTTCGAGCCCTTAGTGGTCTTTCTTCCAGTCGGTGGACTCCATCCAGTATTTAATGTTTGCATCGTAAGTGCCGTCGGAACGTGCAAACCTGAAATACAGGTTGATCCACTGCCACAGGTTGACCGATTCCGGCCGAACGCCAAAGGCCAGGGGGTCCTTGCCGATGCCCAGGCGCTGGTCCAGCAGCCGGATCGATTCGGGCGGAAAATCGGGCAGCACGGTCAACACGGCCAGGTCATCGTTCACCCCGGCGTCGACATGGCCGGCAATGAGGGCCTGGACGATCATGCGGCCACCGCCTTTATAGGTTTTAATTTTGGCGTTGGGAAGATATTTCTTGGCGACGGTCTCGCCGGTGGACCCCAGGAGGACGCCCACCGTAACACTGGATTTGTTGACGTCGGCCGGGGCCTGGAAGGACGCACCCGTGGTGGTAAATACGCACGGCTGGACATAATACCATGGATCGCAGAAGGTAACCTTGAGCGAACGTTTCAGGGTCGGGGTCATGTCGGCGGCCAGGATATCGGCCTTGCCCGACAGCAGGGCCGGAATGAGACCGTCCCAGTCGAAATCCAGGATTTTTAATTTCACGCCCATGCGGTCGGCCATGTCCTGGGAAAACTGCACCATGGAGCCGGCCGACTTGCCGTTTTTATCCATAAACGCATACGGGGCAGCCCCCGACTGCACGGCCACGCGCAACTCACCGCGCTTGACAATCT
>JAERRP010000411.1 GCA_016735415.1 Desulfobacterales bacterium
AAACGTGGCAGCCCATCCGGACATTTTGAGACATTATCCGGCCGTTGCCGCCGCGGCCCGGGAGACGGCCAACGTACAGATTCGGAATATGGGAACGGTGGCCGGCAACCTTTGTAACGCAGCCCCTTCGGCGGACAATGCGCCGACCCTGCTCGCCATGAAGGCGGAGGTTGTTATAAACGGCGCCAAAGGAGAAAGACGGCTGCCCCTGGATCAGTTTTTCAAAGGGCCCGGGGCTAACGCCCTCGATGCCGGTGAGATTTTGACAACCATTCTCGTTCCAGCCCCTGATTTGGGGTCAGGCGTTTCCTACCAGCATATTTCAGCTCGCGGAAAAGTCGATATTTCGGCAGTGTGTGTTGGAAGCATGGTGCGTATGGAGAAAGATCTTTGCCGTGATGTGCGCATATTCCTGGGCGCTGTGGCTCCGGTACCCATGCGCGCCGAAAAAGCCCAGGCTGTGGTCCTTGGAAAAAAGCTGACCGGAGAGATCATTGAAAAGGCGGGGATTGCGGCATCCGAAGAATCCCGACCCATTACAGATGTCAGAAGCAGCGCGGATTACCGAAAAAAGATGGTGGCGGTCTTAACACGCAGGGCCCTTACCGAATCCCGGGACCGGGCCTTGAACAGTTGAGGGGGAAAGGAATCATCAATGGAACCATTCAGTATCGTGGGAAAAGATGTGCCGAGAAACGATGCCGTGGCCAAGGCGAGGGGATCCGCCATTTATACCGATGACATGAAGCTGCCGGGAATGCTCCATGGACAGATTCTGCGAAGCCCCGTGGCCCATGCCCGAATCGCACATGTGGATACGAGCCGGGCAAAAGCGCTTCCCGGGGTGAAGAGCGTCATCACGGGAAAAGATATTCCGAAGGTTAAATATGGCAACTGGCGCCTGTTCGCCGACACGCAGGATGAATATGCCCTGGCCGTTGACAAAGTCCGGTTCATCGGGGATGAAGTGGCGGCTGTGGCGGCCGTGGACAGGGAAACCGCCCGGGAAGCGGTTGAGCTCATCGAGGTTGAGTACGAAGCGCTTGAAGGATTGTATGATATCGATGCGTCCATAAAAGAAGGCGCGCCCGCCATTCACGATTATTGTCCCGATAATGTCAGCGTCAACCGAAAAATCCAGTACGGGGATATCGAAAAAGGTTTTGCGGAGTCGGATTACGTTCGTGAAGACACCTTCAAGGTTCATGCGGTGAGTCATGCCTACCTGGAACCCTGTTCAGCCCTGGCCCAGGTGGATCTGGACAACCGCATTACCCTCTGGACTTCCACCCAGGTGCCCTATATCGTGCAGTGCCTGCTGGCGTCAACCCTGGAGATGCGGGAAAACGACATCCGGGTCATCAAGCCCTTTGTGGGCGGCGGTTTCGGGGGAAAGATGGAGCTTCGGACCTGGGAGTTCTGCGCGGCCTTTATGGCCAGAGAAACGGGCCGCCCTGTTAAATTCACTCTTACAAGGGAGGAGGAATTTCTGACCGGCCGCCGGCGTCATCCCATGACGCTCCATTCCAAAGTGGGGTTTAAGAAAGACGGGTCCCTGATGGCCAAGGACCTGCATATTATCCTGGACGGCGGCGCTTATAACGCCATGGGGCCCACGGCCACGTTTCTTTGCGGCAACTTCGGTGCCATGCTCTACCGGTATCCCAACTATCGGTTTCCCGGACGACACGTCTACACCAACAAGCCGCCCGCCAGCGCCATGCGCGGTTTCGGAGCACCGCAGTCCCTGGATGCCTCTGAAATCCAGATGAACATGGCGGCCGAGGCCCTGGGGATCGACCCGGTGGATCTGCGGCTCAAAAACGCACAGGTCAGCGGGGATAAAATCCCGGATGTGGCCACCATCAGCAGTTGCGGGTTTAAGGAATCCATTGAGGCCGTGGCTGAAATGAGCGGCTGGAAACGGCTCAGGAAGGAACTCAAACCGGGGCAGGGCATCGGCATTGGTTGCTACAGCTTTATCTCCGGCGGGGTGTTCAACTGGTTCAATACTCAGTATCCTTTTTCCGCTGCCGAAGTGAGGGCTTTTTCAGACGGAACCGTTCACCTGCTGACCATGGCTGCCGACATCGGACAGGGAAGCGACACCGTCATGAAGCAGATCCTGGCGGAAGAACTGGGTTTGCAAATGGAGGATATCCGCATTACGTCCGCCGATACGGCCACCACGCCACAGGCGGATCTCTGGAGTTGGGGAAGCCGGGTCACGCTCATGGCGGGAAATGCGTGTCTGGACGCGGCCCGAAAGATCAAGGAAAAACTGTTCGGCGCCCTCTCCGCCTATCATAACCTGAATGTCATCCACGAGATGGAATGCAAAAACGGCATGGTTCAGCCCAAGAACAGACCCAAGAAAGCCGTACCCTTCGGCGATGTGGTGGCCATGGTTCAGAGATCCAACCGGGGTGAACCCTTGATTGCCCATGGGTATTATACGCCCCGGGATAAAGGGCTTGTGACCCCTGCCTTTGGATTCGGCGCCCAGGCGGCGCTGGTGGAAGTGGACCGGGAAACCGGCAAAGTGGATGTGAAACAGATGTGGACGGCCCATGATTGCGGCACCGTGATCAACCCCAAGGGTGTTGAGGGTCAGCTGGCCGGTTCCATCCAGATGGGATTGGGCTATGC
>JAERRP010000845.1 GCA_016735415.1 Desulfobacterales bacterium
GGCATCGATACTCATCTGCTTCCCGGGCATGGCATCCAGGGTAAAGCGGGCGGCCACTTCGGCAATGCGCCCGGCACCCTTGGTGATCACCATGAAGTTGATAAGGACCAGGATCAGGAAAACAATGATGCCGATCAGATAGTTGCCTCCCACCACAAAATGACCGAAGGCCTGAATCACTTTCCCGGCCGCACCGGTTCCTTCGGCACCGTGCATGAGGATGATGCGGGTCGAAGCGATATTCAGGGCCAGGCGAAACAGTGTGGCCAGCAGCAGGATGGACGGAAAGGACGAAAGCTGAAGGGGGTGAATGATGTACATACCCACCAGCAGGATAATAATTGCGCAGGTGATATTGAGGGATAAAAGCAGGTCCAGGATGAACGTCGGTACAGGAATGATCATCAAAACCAGGATACCGACCACCAGGCAGGCCATGAGGATATCGGCGTTGTTGGTCAGGAAAGCCAGTTGGTGCGGGAGATTGTTCTCTTGAGCGTGTTCCATGGCCTCTTCGTGGTTCGGGTATGAGGGTGCTGAGCTAGATGCCGGTTCCGGATTCTGCATGATCCATGCCTGAATGGCTAAAGCTTCTGCAAAACCCGGGTGCGAGGGCGGGCATCATAAATTGGCGTATAATTTCAAAAAGATATCGATTTGAACCCTGCGCTTTGCTTCCTTGAAAGATCCGCGTGAATCTCAAATGATTTGAACGATGCCCCCGGTATCCGTCAACGGCGGGGATCGATGTCAAGCTTTTGACAGCCGTACTGAACAAATGTGGATTATAGACAAGCGCCCCTGCCCGGGCTTCTCAAGGCCGCATGTTTTTAAGACGGTATACGTAGGCCAGCACCTCGGCGATCGCCTGATAAAGCTCGACCGGCACCGGATCACCGATTTCGGTGGATTTGTAGAGCGAACGCGCCAGGGGTTTGTTTTCCACCTGCGGCACGTCATTTTCCCGGGCCACTTCACGGATGCGATGCGCCATATGATCAGCCCCCTTGGCAACCACAACGGGCGCGGCCATCGTATCCGCATCGAATTGAATGGCGATCGCGAAATGGGTCGGGTTGGTGATGACCACATCCGCCTGCGGAACCATCTCCATCATGCGGCGTCGTGCCATTTCGATCTGCATACTGCGGATACGGGATTTGATCTTGGGATCACCTTCCGTCTGTTTGTGCTCGTCTTTAATTTCCTGCTTGCTCATCATGAGCTCTTGCTGGTGCTGCCAGCGTTGATAGCTGAAATCCATCGCGGCCAGGACAATCAGCCCCAGGCAGACGAAGAAAGCGATCTTGAAGGCGGTCTCTCCCGTAAAGGCCATGATATTGAAAACGTCCATTTGCGTCAGGGTGGGGATAACCTCTAAATCCTGTTTCAGAATGGCATAGGCGATCAGACCGATAAACACGATCTTGAAAACGGATTTGACCACTTCGACCAGGGATTTGAGCGATACCAGTCGCTTGATGCCGCTGAACGGATTGATTTTTTTGAAATCGGGAACCAGAGCATCTTCTTTGATCAGGAAACCGATCTGCGATATGTTGGATAGAATACCAACGACCAGCAGGGTCAACATGATCGGCATGAGGATGACGACCGTCTGGTCCAAATACCAGCGTGCCCAGGCGCTGGCGGAAAGGGCATCTTGCAGGACAGCGTCGTTCAGATGTCGGTAACTGCCCGCAATGAGGCCTTCCAGGCGGCGGAGCATTAAGCCCCCCGCGAAATAAAAAAACATCAGGGCCGATAGAAGAATCATGGCCGAAGGGATTTCGCGGCTCTGGGCCACCTGCCCCTTCTTGCGGGCGTCCTGGAGCTTCTTGGGTGTCGGTTTTTCGGTGCGGTCGCTTTTATCGCTGGGCATGCGTCCTCCTCATGGCCCCATCAACCGGATCACGGCGTTCAGGTTGGCACCGAAGCCCTGAAAGAGTTCGATCAGAAACAGACGGATATACGGCAGGCTCAGGATGACGAACACAAGACCCACCACGATTTTCAGCGGCATGGCCACGATAAAGATGTTCATCTGGGGTACGGTCCGCGCCAGAAGACCGAAAGCCACGCTGGTCAGGATCAGAACAACAATCACGGGGGCCCCCACCTGGATGGCGATCACAAACATGGATCCGGCCGTATCGAACAGATGGCTGATCATTGAAGCCGACAGGCGGAAATGGAAAAGCGGCAGCAGGTCGAAGCTTTCCACCAGGCTGCGAAAAAACCAGTGATGGGCGTCGATGGTCAGAAAAATGAGCATTGCCATGAGGTTGTAGGCCTGGGCCAGAGTCGGAATCTGCGTACTGGTGGCCGGATCCATAATGTTGGCGATGGCCAGCCCCATCTGATAGCCGGCAACCTGACCGGCCATCTGGATACCGGCGAAAAGAATCCGGATCAACAGCCCGATACAGGCGCCCAGGAGGACTTCGCCCAAAACGCCGACGGCCAGCAGCCCCAGGTTGTCCAGTCCCCCTGTCCGGCCGAGGTTCAGAACCGGGAAAATCGCCATGGCGACGGCCAGGGCCAGGCCGGCCTTGACCATGACCGGAAGGTTGCGACTGTTGAAGATCGGCAGACTCGCAAGAATCGCGGCAACCCGCACCAGCACCAGAAAGAAAAGCATCAGTTGGTCAAAGGGAAGTCGTAGGGCGATCATGGCGGGTCGAGGCCGCTACCGGAGCATGTCCGGCATGCCGATCAGAAGGTTCTGCAAAAAGTCGATCAGCACCTGCAGCATCCAGGGAAACGAAATCAGCAGCGCCACCGCCACGGCCAGCATTTTGGGGATGAAGGTCATGGTCATCTCGTTGATCTGGGTGGCGGCCTGAAAGATGCTGATCAATAGACCGGTCACCAGACCGGCCAGCAACATGGGCGCGGCCAGGATGATGGTGGTTTTGATGGCCTCCAGAAAAAATCCGGTCACAAACTCGGGGGTCATGGCGTACAATCCTCTCTCATGCGAATCCCTTGACCAGCGATCCGACGATCAAATGCCACCCGTCGGCCAGCACAAAAAGCATCAGTTTGAAAGGCAGCGAAACCATCACCGGCGGCAGCATCATCATCCCCATCGACAACAGGACGCTGGCCACCACCATATCAATGATCAGGAAGGGCACATAAAGCATGAAGGCCATCTGAAATGCGGTTTTGAGCTCGCTGATAATAAAAGAGGGTATCAGGACAGTGGTGGCCACATCCTCGATGCTGCCGGGACGCGGCTGTTTGGCCACGTCGATCATCATGGCCAGGTCCTTTTCACGGGTCTGCTTGAACATGAAGGTGCGAATCGGCTGAATGGCGCGCTCAAAGGCCTCCCCCTGGGAAATCTGTTTGTCCAGATAGGGCTTGACGGCTTCCTGCTGGACGGTCTGCCAGACCGGCGTCATGATAAAAAAAGTCAGAAACAGGGCCAGACCGATGATGATCTGGTTGGGCGGCATGGACTGGGTGCCGATAGCCTGCCGTAGAATGGACAGAACGATGGCGATACGCGTAAAAGACGTCACCATAACCAGAATGGCCGGGGCCAGGGACAGAACGGTCAGGAGTAGAAAGATCTGCATGACCACCGAGGTCTGACCCGGATCGTCCTGCTGGTCCATCTGAATGCTGATGAAAGGCGCCACCGGGACTTCAGCCGCCTGGCCGGGAGCCGTCATCAACAGTCCCGCAATAACCATCAGGCCGATCAAGTATAATGTTCGCGGTTTCATTATTTCACACAGGCTCGCAAAATATCATCAGGACGCGTCTATCCGGGTCGCGGATGACCGCCCGCCCAGGGGGGCGGCCAGACGCCGGAGGTGGTCTTTGAAGCTCGAAACAGGGGCGGTCTCGGTGTTCGACGGTGATTCCCCGAAAGCCTCGTCAGCATCGTCGATGCGCTCTAACAGGGTGATGCGGTCGGCTGTCACACCCAGCACCAGGACCGCTCCCGGCACCTGGACCATGGCGATGCTTTTCTTGACGCCCAGGTGAGCGTTTTCGAGAACGCTGATACGGCGACGCCCGGGGCGTATTCCGCCGGCGGTCAAATGCCGTCGGACATAATGGTTCAGGAAAATCAACCCGCCCACGATGAGCACCAGAACCGCGATCATCTTCAAACCGTCGGCTAACAAGGGACCGGCCGTCATTGCAGTGTCTCCACCCTTTCCATGGGGCTGATGATCTCGGTCACGCGAATGCCGTATTTCTCGTTGATCACCACCACTTCGCCCCGCGCAACCAGCTTCTGGTTGGCCATGATTTCGAGCGTTTCGCCTGCCAGTTTGGAAAGTTCGATAACCGAACCCTGGCCCAGCTTTAAAAGGTCGTTGACCAGCATCTGGGTTCGCCCCAGTTCCACCGTTACCTCCAGCGGGATGTCGAGGATGAAACCCAAATTGGCCGACTGGTCCGGCCGGTCCTTTCCGTTCAAGGCCGAAAATTGGAAATTATCCTGTTCCGGACCGCTGCTGACCTCTTTCAGGCCGGCCTTGTCTTGTTCCTTGGCTGGATTCATCATTTCTCCTCTGAAACCTCCTCCGGGGCAATTGTCGCCATCAATTCAACGGCCCGGTTTCCGTTGATGATGCCGGGAAACCCCAGATATTTCGGAACGCCCTCAACACTCACCGAAATGGGATCGTGCGGCCCGGTATTGAGTGTGAAAATATCGTCTTCCTGCAGACTGAGCAGATCGCTGAAAGTGTGATCGGTGTGTCCCAGTTCAGCAATCAGCTGGACCTCGGTTTCTTCGAGGATTTTCTGAATACGGTCGCTGAAGGCATGCGCGGTGTCCTTGGCGCGCAGATAGCGGGAGGACAATTTCTCCTTGATCGGTTCCAGCATGCGGTAGGAAAGGCAGATGTGAAAATTGCCCGAAAATTCTTCACCGCTGATGGAGAATACGATGACGATCATCAGTTCGTCCGGGCTTACCATGTGCACGAATTCGGGCTTGGTTTCACTTTTTTTGGGGGTGATCCTGATCGAAAAGACCCGCTCCCAGGCCCTTTCGAAATCACCCAGCAGCTCGCGGCTCAAACGACTGATCATGCCGTTTTCGATCGAAGTGAACTCTCTCCGCTTTTTAAGCGGCGTCCCTTTGCCGCCGAACATGCAATCGATCATCGAGAAGACCAGCCCTGATTCGACCGCCAGCAGTCCCGATCCGATGAGCGGTTCCATGGTGTAAATCGTAAAACTGGTGGGATTGGAAAAGGCCTGAATGAACTCGCCGAATTTGACCATTTCGGTGGACACGAATTTCACCTCGAATGACTGCTGCAGCAAGGCTGAAAGGGAATTCTGCAGCAGGCCCGAATATTTGTCATAGACTTCTTCCAGGGCTGAAAACTGATCCCGCAGCATGATGTTCTGCGACGTCAGATCATAGGCTTCGGCCCTGGCCTCGGGCGGTTCTTCTTCCGCCTTCAGATCGACCTCGCCACTGTCCATGGCGGTCAGTAAGGCATCGATTTCCTCCTGCGAGAGAACATTTTCGGCCATGGAAAGCGTCCTATTGAATGACGAACTCGGTAAAGTAGAGGTTGTGGATGACTTCTTTATTGAGCACTTCGTTCAGTTGGGTCATGATCTCCTGACGCAGAAGGGTTTTACCGTCAACCGACCGGATTTCCTCAAACCGCTTGGTGGACAGCGTCATCAGGATGATGTCGCGTACCTGTACCAGGCGCCGTTCGAGCGGTTCGATCGGCTCGCCCGCCTTGAGTTCGAGCTGCATGGTGACACGCAGGTAGCGTTTGCCTTTCTCGTCGGCCAGATTGACAATAAAGGTTTTTAACGGGAACATGGCCCCCATGGCGGCGGGCCCGTCTTCCGCTTCATCGTCGATCTCTTCCTCCTCCGGTTGGACCAGGGCATCCAGGGCGGCAATCTTGTTCCACATCATAAAGAAGCCGCCGCCAACCGCACCTAGGAATATAACCGCGACGGCAATGATCACGATGATCATGGTTTTATTCATGTCTTGTTCCTTTTAAGAAGACGAAATTGAACGATAACCGGCCTGACAAGTAGCAATATATATGCCATGCTTCGGTCAACGTCGGAGGCGTCCGGGCGTTCGTCCCGCTCCACAGAAAATTGCTCTGAAGGCCTGCAGTGATTGGGTTTGTCGGCCCACCACCCGGAGCGCGTGCGTGAAATGTCTCACCGCTGGC
>JAERRP010000302.1 GCA_016735415.1 Desulfobacterales bacterium
GGCTGGTTGTGCGGTGACTACACCGTTTACCGCAAGGAGGGTAACGGGGGGCTGTGGCAGCCCCCCTCGTAATAAAAGATAGCTACACGGGCAGGAAGGTGACGCCCAGGCTGAAAATCACAAACGACCAAAGCAGGGCCACGAAGGTGTATCCCATGATATCGCGGGCCTGCAGGTTGCTGCCGGCCGCTACAATGGGGAAGAAGGCCAGGGTCCAGAAGGGCTGGATCATGTTGGTCCAACTGTCGCCGTAGCCCACGGACATAGCGACCCTGGCGATAAACGCCTGGGTGGCCTCGGCGGTCATGCCGGCATTGGCCGCCACGGTCTTGGCCGCTTCGGTGATGGGCTGACCCACCACGGCCCACTCACCGCCGCCCGAGGGCACGAAAATATTGAGAAAACCGCCGGTGAGAAAAGCGACAAAGGGAAAGCTGCCCGGCGATGTGGCTGCCGCCAGGGAGGTGGCCACCTGCTTGCCCAGGCCGGTATAGATCATAATGCCCATGATGCCTGCATAAAAGGGGAACTGCAGAATGATGCCCGAAACGTTGGCGCAGGCCCGCTTCATGGCCACCACATAGCGAATGGGCGTCTTGTGCGCCAACATACCCAAAATGATGAACAAGAAGTTCATGATGTTGAGGTTGATGTCGAATCCCTTGGCATAGAAGTGGGCCACGATGATGTACAGCCCCATGAGAACCACCAGCCCGCTGATGAACCATGAGGAATTGAGCATGTCGCTGATGCACTTGTCCGGCAGGCAGAGGCTGTTGGCCTCCTCCTCCACGGTCATCGGCTTGGCCGGGGCGTCGCCCTCGCGCAGATCGTCGAAGGTCTGGAGTTTGTCCTCTGACGGACGCATCATCATGAACAGCATGGGCAGGGTAAACAGCAGCGTCAGGCTGACCACGATATTCATGGTACTGCCCAGGGTCAGGGTGGTGGGAATGATTTCGGAGAGGACCCCGGCCTTGATCAGAAAATTCTCGGGCGTGTTGAGCACCAACGGGATGGAACCGGACAAACCGCCGTGCCAGGGCAGAAAAGAGGCATATACGGCCGCGGCGGCAAGGCGGTAGTCTACCCCCTTGACCCGCATGGAAAGTTCTCTCGCCAGAACGGCGGAGAGCACCACCCAACCCCAGGAGATCAGGGTAAAGATCTGACCCACGAAAATAACGCTGGCGTACACCCACACCGGACTTTTGATCCGGCTGGCGATCCAGTCGATGAACCGGCTGGCGATGGGGCTGATGGCGATGGCGTATCCGGTAACTAGGATCAGCACCATCTGCATGGCGAACTTCAGCAGGATCCAGAACCCTTTGTACCAGGCTTCGGCGATTTTCACCGGGCCGACATCCACGGCGAACAGGGCCCATACCGCCGCAATGAGGGTCAGGATCAAGGCAAATATGTAGGAATCCGGCAACCATCGCCTAAACCGCTCCGCAAAAAAAGTTCCGATACTCCCCAGCATGACTTCCTCCTTTGGTTAATCGTTGACGGTGTCGGTTCATTCACAGGCACCGCGTACAAGCCAGAGGCCCGGGGTTTGCCCGGGTTGCTGTATCCAAATGTCCTGGCGGGAACAATCCTTCGATTACTCCTGCAATTGATCCAGTGATTCATACTGGCTGAGGCAGTCCGGGTTGGCCAGAGCGTCGCGGTTGGTTACCGGTTCGCCGTGAATCACGTTGCGTACGGCCAGTTCGACCTTTTTCATGTTGATGGTGTAGGGAATTTCCTGCACCTGAATCACCTTGGCCGGGACGTGACGCGGGCTGCAGGCAAGTCGGATCGTCGTCTTGATCTTTTTGATCAGCGCTTCATCCAGATCCACTCCCTTGGCCAGGGTGACAAACAGCACCACCCGCACATCGTCGTTCCATTGCTGACCGACCACCACGCTGTCCGTCACCGCCTCCAGCGATTCCAACGCCGTATATATATCGGCGGTACCGATGCGAACTCCGCCGGGATTGAGGGTGGCGTCGCTGCGGCCGTAGATGGTGATGCCTCCGGTCCGACCGCTGATGCTGATGAAGTCGCCGTGGGTCCACACCCCCGGATACTTGGTGAAATAAGCCTGGTGATAGCGCTCCCCGTCGGGATCGTTCCAGAAATAGACCGGCATGCTGGGAAAGGCCGCCGTGCAGACCAATTCCCCGGTTTCATCGGTGACCGGTTGCCCGGCGTCATTGAAGGCATGCACCTTGAGCCCCAGTCCCGGTCCCTGCAGTTCTCCGGTGTGGACGGGCAGCAGGGGGTTGCCTAGGGCGAAGCAGCCATTGAGGTCCGTACCGCCGCTGATGGAGGCCAACTGCATGTCGGTTTTGATTTCACGGTAAGCGTATTCGAAGCTCGATACGGCCAGGGGTGAACCGGTGGAGCAGACCATGCGCAGCATCGAAAGGTTGCAGTCCCTGCCGGGCTGATAGCCGGCCTCGTCCAGCGCCGAGATATACTTGGCGCTGGTGCCGAAAATGGTGATGCTCAATTTCTCGGCCATCTTCCACAAGACTTCGGGACCGGGGTGAAAGGGCGAACCGTCGCACAGCACCAGGGTGGCGCCCACACCCAGGCCGCAGACCAGCCAGTTCCACATCATCCAGCCGCAGGTGGTGAAGTAAAACACCACGTCCTCGCGTCGCAGGGCGCAGTGCAGCAGATGCTCCTTGAGCTGGTTGGTGAGAATTCCGGCGTGGCTCTGGACCATGCACTTGGGCTTGCCCGTGGTGCCGGAGCTGTACATCACGTATAAGGGATGTTCGGCAGGCACTTGGACGAAGTCGATTTCGGCAGGCGAATAGGGTGCCAGAAAGGAATCCCAGGATATTGCGTTGGGTACTTTCGCCAGATCCGGTTCGGTGGCTGTATAGTCCACAACCACAACCTTTTCCACCATGGGCAATTGCTGCAGGATGCCCCCGACCTTTTCGAGGCTGTCAAAGGACTTGCCGTTGTAGAAATAGCCGTCCGCAGCAAAGAGCACTTTGGGTTCGATCTGGCCGAAACGGTCCAGCACACCCTTGATGCCGAAATCGGGTGAGGACGAAGACCAGATGGCCCCCAGGCTCACGGCGGCCAGCATGGCAATGATGGTCTGGGGCATGTTGGGCATGAACCCGGCCACCCGATCGCCTTGGGTCACCCCCGCATCCTTCAGGGCCTGGGCCATGCGGCTGACCGCATCGTAGAGCTGACCATAGGTATACGATGCGAGGGGCTGGCCTTCCCCCTGGAAAACCAGGGCCGTATCGTCGTCCCGATAGCGCAGCAGGTTTTCCGCAAAATTCAGCTCGGCGCCGGCGAACCACTGGGCCCCGGGCATCTTACCAGGGCAATCAACCACCCGGTCATAGGGCTTGCTGGCAATGATGCCGGCAAATTCCCAGAAAAGGCCCCAAAACTCGGCGATGTGCTCCACGGACCATTGCCAGAGTTCCTGATAGTTGGAAAGCGAAAGGTTATAGCGCCGATTGACTTCGTTCATGAAGCGCACCATGTTGGACTTCTCGGTAAAGGCGGCCAAGGGCTGCCAGAGCATTTTGGGATCGTTCATGCTGCCTCCTTATTAAAATTTGACCTTGTCCTGCCCCTTAAGCCCCAGAATCTGGCGCGCCTCTGCGGGGGTGGCCGTCTCCACGCCCAGTTCACCGGCAATGCGTTTGAGTTTGGCCACCTGTTCGCCGCTGCTCTTGGCCAGCGTGCCCTTTTCCAGGTAAAGGTTGTCCTCCAGCCCCACCCGGGCATGGCCGCCCATGAGCAGGGCATGGGTGGTCATGGCAAACTGGGTTCGGCCGGCGGCGCACACCGACCACTGGAAATCGCCGATCTGCTGGCGGGCGGTCTGCACCAGATAGACCAGGTTTTCCACGGTGGCCGGAATGCCGCCGAGGATGCCCAACACAAATTGAAGATAAACGGGTGTTTGGATCTGGCCGGATTTGATCAGGTAGGCCAGGTTGTTGATCATGCCTACATCGTAGATTTCGAACTCCGGTTTGGTGCCGTACTGGCCCATCAGTTCGGTGAATTTTCCGATAGTGTAAGAGGTGTTGGGGAAAATGAAATCATCAGTCCCCGCCAGGTACTGCTTTTCCCATTCGTATTTCCATTGGCCTTTGTACTTGGGAACCACGTGAAACAGGGCAAAATTGAGGGACCCGGCATTCAACGAGGCCAGTTCCGGCTCTAAGGTAGAAACCACCTTGGCCCGGTTTTCAACCGTATCGCCGAGGCTGCCGCCGGTGGTCATGCACAAAATGATGTCGCAGCGCCGTTTAACCTCGGCGGCCACCTCCCGGAAGATCTCCTGGTCCGCTTTGGGCTGTCCAGTTTCCGGGTCGCGTACATGCAGGTGGGCCACGGCACCGCCGGCTTCGTATACGCTCATGATGTCATCGATGAGCTGCTCCGGCGTGATCGGCAGATAGGGCGACATGGTTGGGGTATGGATGGCACCGGTTACGGCGGCGGTGATGATGGTTTTTTGCGACGATTGTTTGCCCATTGGTTGCTTCCCTTTCCTGTTGTGAATTGTTTTATTCAGAGGCGCTGGCCGAAGGCACTTTTCACGACGCGGATGCGTTGCTGGCCAGAACCGTTTCGGGCGGCATATGGCGCTCTAATTCTGTACGCGACGTTATGGAACGTAAATAACATCCACGCATTTCACATCCCGGTTATCGGCAGGAAGGGCGTAATGGGGGACACTGGAGTCGTAATAGACACAATCCCCGGGTTCCAGAAGGTACTCGTCCTCGCCATGGAAAAATCGCATGGTGCCTTCGATCACCAGCACCATCTCCTCACCATCATGCTGAAAAACGAGGCTTTTCTTGGAGTCGGCCGGAATGGTCAAAATGGAAGGCTCCATCTTTTTATCGGGATATTTATGCGCCAGGGTCTCGTAAGAGTAACCGAAGCCGACGCCGGTTTTGGCCATGAATTGACGTTCCGCCTTTTTGACCACCGAGCAGCGTACAGTCGTATTCTCTTCTCCAAAAATTTGGGAGAGGGTCACCCCCAACGCCTTGGCGATGACGATCAGGGTCGACACGGGTGGTGATTTTTTTGAATTCTCAACTTTGGACAGGTAACCTTTAGTGAGCCCGGCCTTTGCCGCCATGGCTTCCAGGGTCAGCTTTCGGGCCAGGCGAAGCGCTTTGATATTTTTCCCGATTTGGGATTCCGGAATCATAAACACCTCTCTTTTTCACCGGGTCACTGGCGATTGTCGAGGTTGTTGCGGCCGTTGTGCAGCTCGAACCGGAGGATGGCCCTCGAACAGCAGCCACCAAAATTTCCTTTTTTTAACCATATTGTGGAAACATAATATATATATCTGATATAATTATATTTATAATATCTATATGTTTCCAATTAGGAAACCTATTGTGCATATGCTCATTTGTCAAGCAAAATTTTACTGGCATTCTGATTTCATATGTCCCATAGTTGTTGAATGGAATTTTTTATATTTTCGTTGATCAGCGACCCTTTTACCGAACATACGGGGGTTGCCCGGGGAGAAAACCCATTTGGCGGGCCCAGTGAGATCATGTATTCCCCTTGACGGCCATCCCGAGAAAAAACCTGCCCGCCGACTGCAGCAAAATGAAAAGGAGCATTCATGATGTCACTTCACTACAAATCCGCCTGGGAATTAGCCGATCTCATCGCTCAAAAAGAGATCTCCCCATTGGAAGTCATGCACGACACCCTGGAGCGCATGGACCGGGTCAACCCCGACCTGAATGCCTTTGTGGCCCTGCGCCCGGAAGCGGCTCTGGCTGAAGCGGCAGCCATAACCGAGAAGATTGCCAAAGGAGAAAAGATGGGTCCCCTGGTCGGCCTGCCCCTGGGGGTCAAGGATCTGGAAGACACTACGGACATGGTGACCAGCTATGGATCCATTCCCTTCAAGGAGAACCTGGCCCGTAAAGATTCGATTCAGGTGGCCCGACTCAAGGCGGCCGGCGCTATCGTGGTGGGCAAAACCAATGTACCGGAGTTCGGCTTCACCGGCTTCACCAAGAACAGGCTGCATGGTATCACGCGCAACCCCTTCAACCTCGAACGGACCCCTGGGGGCTCCAGCGGCGGGTCGGCGGCGGCCATTGCCGGCGGACTGGTTCCGCTGTGTACGGGATCCGACGCCGGTGGATCCATACGCATTCCGTCTTCCTACTCGGGCTGCTTCGGATTCAAACCCTCATTCGGACGGATTCCGGTGGGCCCGGCGCCCTTTGTAAGTTACAGCGCCATGATCGTCATGGGACCGCTGACGCGCTGCGTACGGGATGCGGCCCTATATATGGACTGCACCATGGGCCATCACCCGGCGGATCCCTATTCACTGCCCGCCCCGGCCAATCCCTATCTGGCGTCTATCGATGCGTTTCCGAAGCGGCTTAAAATTGCCTTCAGCCCCAATCTGGGGTACGCGGTCGTACAAAAAGAAATTATGACCTGCGTGGAGAAAGCCGTGCAGGCCTTTGAGGAAATGGGCCACCATGTGGAATTGTGGCCCGGCCACCTGCCCGATACGGGCGATGTCTGGGGGGCCCTGATCGCCACGGACATCTATGCCCAAATTAGCGAAGTACTGGAAAATGACAGGGATCAAATAGGACGGACATTGGTGGCCGTTTTGGATCAGACCCGGAATATGACGGTTGTGCAACTCACCGCCATCCAGCGATTGCGAGCCGAATTGAATGCAGGCCTGGAAAAACTCTTCGATGAATTCGATCTTACATGGCAAAAGTCACATGACCCCAGAGACACCATGAGGCGTTGAGAGTAGGTCATAGGTGATGTTGATT
>JAERRP010000708.1 GCA_016735415.1 Desulfobacterales bacterium
TATCAGAAAGGAGGGTACTTATGAAAAAAAGTTGGATCGTTTTAGGTGTTATCCTGTTTATTTTTGGGGTTTCAGCCAATGGTTATCCTTTAATTGTTCAAACGAATCTGGTTGGCGAGATCCTAGTCGGTTATGATGAACCAGCCGCACCTGGCAGCCAAGATAAATTTGACTGGGTGCAGGCCCAAATTGATTCGTATAATGTTGTTTTCGACCCGGATTTACCTGATCTCATGACTGGCGACACGGGCTTTGAAGTTGAACCTATTCCCAGTGTCCCGTATCTGCAGTTTGATCCCGACTGGCTGGGGGAGTACGCTTACATCAGCTTCAAGGCTGCAAACAACCTTTATGCCTATTACATCGCGGACGTGATTTATCCGAATCCCGGTCCGATAGCCGATCTCTACGGTTGGCGCTTCGGCGATCCCAACTTGTCCCACTACCGTCTCTGGAAGGACGAATCCACATCCGTCCCCGAACCCGCAACCCTTCTTCTCGTGGGGATTGGCTTGGTGGGGCTGGCCGGTATCGGCCGGAGAAAGCTAAAACCGTAATCGTAAATTTCTCTTGATTCAAAAACAAAAAAGGACGGGGTGGGTCCCGTCTTTTTTTTGTTGCCAAAAGTTCGGATCGGCGCGTTCTACGCACCCTTTCCGGCCGCCAACTTCTGCCACACCGGCCTTTCCAGAAATGAACCGGCCACGTTGTTCTCCATCTCCCGGAACATGGCCAGGGGAACCGTAAAAGTCATGAGGTGGTCGCCCAGTTGCTGGCGGATATACGTGCGGGCCGAAATATCGGTCAGTCCGACCACGGCCCGCGGCCGTTCGCGCTGCGCTTCGCGATACGGGTAGATGCCGATGGTCTGGCAGCCGGCGGCATAGGGCATGATCACGTTTTCGTTGGTCTCGTGATCGTAATTGGCCAGAATCGTCAGGGCCGACAGTTGGTCGGGGTCGGCACAGAAGACAACCACCTGAACGTCTTCCGCCTGCGTATCGACCGTCGCCAGCGGCTTGAAAACCACATAGGATTTGGGAATATCGGTGATGGGCAGACCGGCGATAAACTGCCGCACCCGCTCCGCTGATTTCAGATAGCGCTCGCCGTGCATGAAGTGATCGAAGGCATCGTCGCGCATAAAAGGTTTGACTTTGTCAGCCACCTGGCGGCCGGTTTCCCACTGCTCGTTGCCGATGGACAGGAAGTGGCAGAAGCAATCCTCACCGCCCGGAAAGTTTTTGTACTGGGCCCCGAACCCCAGGCCGACCCCACCGCCGAAACATCCAAAGGTCTTGCGCCCGCAGGCCGCGGTTTTGCCTTTGGCGGCATGGGCCAGCATCCACATCACGCAGCCCCATTTGCCTTCCTTGAATTGAATGGCCTGTTCCGGCACATCGTCCGACCAGATCAAGGCCACGGGTTCAAATTTCAGTTTTAAAGCTTCTGCGATCCGGCTCGCCATTGCGCATGTCCTTTCGGATATAAGTCAGTGTCCGTCCAGAAATGGTTTGGATTATAATTCGCTGTCGATCAGCATTCCCCGGTAGAGCCCCGGGTCGGATCCCGGGATGGGCGTCGCCCCGGCCGCCCGCTGGAAAAAAGTCTCCGATTCGACCCAGCCCACAACGGCATAGGCATAGCCCTGGGCGCGCATATCTTCCAGGGTGGCCAGAAGCAATTGACGGCCGATGCCCTGGCGTTGGAAGGGCGCGGCCATTCCGATGGGACCCAGCAGGCCCCGGGCCGTGCTGTCGTAAACACAGAACCCGGCAAGCTTTTCATCCCGCAGAGCGATAAAGCAACTGGCGGGCTGGCGCGCAAAAGCGGTTTCGCATTCGGCGGCCCAGCCGGCGCCGAAGTGCCGATGCACCCACTGGACCACGGATGGCTTTTCCAGTGCCAGGGCGCGTCGGATCACCGCTTCGACCGGGGGCGGTGGCGGCCGATCCGGCAGGGCGTAAAGTTTGACGAGCATGTCGGTCATGGCGGAATGGCGGCCTTGCAAAGGTTTTCAGTGGTACTGTTCACTGGTGAGGGCTCGTGAAGCACGGGCCATGTAATCTTCCATGGTATCGAAGATGAAGTACTGCTGAACGCTGTCCCAGGCCAGGGCGGTCCGCACACCGGCCACCCAGTCATTGGCGGAGGCGCCTTCGGCAAAATAGCCGACCAGGAAAGCGCGCCCCCCCTGGACCTCGAAAACGGCATGCTCCAGCAGCACCCCGTCGTCGGGTGATCGGCCCATGAGATAAATCAGCACGATCTTGTTGGAAAAATCGGGAAATGGCATCATGGTTTCCATAGGGGCTCCTGACGGTCGTGACGGTCGAGGGTCGCGGCCGGCATTCCGAATGCGGGGCGGATTCCAGAATAGCAGAACCTTATGTCATCCCAACACCGAAGTCCAGGCCGGGAAAATGCTTCGATGCCGTTTGGTCCGGATACGAGCAGGCCATTACCACAAATACCATCACGACAACCGCAAGCCTGAACCTTTTCTTTGTTTCCTGTCCGTTCGTTTAAAACGTAATCCATGTGGAGCGTGACCGGCCGGGCCCACCGCAACAAAGTGCGCCAGGGCTTCGGGGCCATTACGCACGGCCTCCGCGCGGCAGGTGGCCGGCCGCCAGAATGATGAAACCGGCATTAAAACCCATTGGCCGCAGGATGTCTTTATTTGTGGTTGTCATTGGCGCGTCTTGGTCTTAAGATAGGGCCGTTTCTCGATCCGATCTTTCCCCCGGCAGGACAACCGGTCCTTTGCGGTTGACGCCCATTATGTCGTTCCAGCTCACGATATCTCGATCGGCGGCGACATTCGGGGGACCGCCGACGATCAGTACGCCGAGTTGCGATGGTAGCCCCGGCTTCGGGCAAGTGAAAAAGCGCTTGCCGACACCAAAGCCTGTTTTACCGGACAACCGAAACCGGGCCCGCCAGCCCCTGCCATGCTATCTAAAAAATGGGTGGAACCTGTAAACCTTTGTAGGGGAGGGAAT
>JAERRP010000098.1 GCA_016735415.1 Desulfobacterales bacterium
GGGATTGGCCGGCGGCTTCCATTTCCATGGCGTTGAGCGTCGTCTGGCACTGCCGGCGCTGATTTTCATCGGGCAGCGTCGCGATGAACTCCAGGATGGTCTGGTCCGGGGGGCAGCCGATGGCCGTTTTGATGCCTTCGAAATCAAGGGTGCCGGGATGCGTCAATGTGCCGTCGAAGTCGAAGAGAACGCCTTTGATGCGATATTCTTTGGGCAGCTTGGTCATGTATTCCCGGTAGATCGCTTTCAAGCGACGGCCGTCTGCGCGCGGTCGCTTCGATGATCCTGAAGCGTCCGTTATTATGGGCTTGGAAACTTTATGTCAAGCGCCGGCCTCGATGATGGGTGTCATGATATCCGGGTCGAATCGCAGGGTGGCCAGATAGTCCACGATGTGCTGCTCCCGCCGGATCAGCTCAACGCGACCGTCGGCAATGTCATTCAGTATCGGGTCGAGGCGACGGCTGAAATCGACGGACATGGGCATGGGGTCATTCCTCTTCTGCGTCCTGGTCGATGGGGATATGCGAGGTTTCCTTGATGGTTGATAGAACGATGTGGGAGCGGATCGATTGAACCCCCTCGATCCGACTGATCACATCCCGAATCAGGTGATTCAGCGCTTCGGTGCCGGCCACCCGTATTTTGATCAGAAAGGCGTCTTCACCGCTGACGAAATGCACTTCCTGGACGGCGGACAGGCCTGCCAGACGATCCCCGATCGAATCGATTTCCGCCACCGAACGAGGCTGTACCACAGCAAACACCACCAGGCGGCAGTTGAAACGGGAAGGATTCAAGCATACTTCATAGCCGTCGATAAAGCCCTGGTTTTCCAGTTTGCGGATGCGCTCGAGCACGGCGGAAGGGGCCATCCCGATTTGCCGGGCCACCTCCACGTTCGGGATCCGTGCCTTGCGCTGCAGAATTTTCAGAATTTGGATGGAAATGGCGTCAAGCATTCGAGAATTTCCTTTTTAAATAGAAAAATATTTCATTAATATTCTATTGTCAAGAATATAATACGTTATATAAGTATATATAGAGAATATAATACGGTAGTCCTGAAAATGCCTGCCATTCCTGCAAGAAATATTTGGCCCCTGCCAGCACCCGTGCTATGAACACAGCGATGGGGCCGACGAACGATATATGGCAATGGTACTGCGGCTCCGTGCGCGAACCCTTAGCGGATGATCGAAGGCGATACAATGCGGGTTCTGCTGGTTTATCCCTATTTTCTGGAAACGCGTGTGCACGAGGACGATATCCGGGCGATGCCTATGGGCCTCTACGCCATCGGGGCCGTGCTCAAGGAGGCCGGTCATGAAGTGGCCCTTTTTAACGGCTACGGGTTCCAGGGACAGGGGGACCGGATCCGGGATATGATCGCCCGTTTCAAACCGGATGTGGTCGGCTGCTCGATTCTGCATGCCAACCGCTGGGGGGGCATCGAGATCGCTCGACGGGCCAAAGCGGTCGATGCCGGCATCGTCACGGTTTTTGGCGGCGTCGGGGCCAGTTTTCTCTGGGAACACCTGCTGACGCATTTTCCGGAAGTGGATTATGTCGTTATCGGGGAAGGCGAGCGGACCATCTTGAAACTCCTGGCGAGCATCGCCGCGGGCGACGGCGAGGGTATGCAGCGGATCGGAGGATTGGCCCGCCGCCTTGACGGACGTCCGACCGCAACCCCCGGCGAGTCGTTTGAGGCCCGGCTCGACCGTCTGCCCAATCCGGCCCGTTATTTTACCTATCAGCATGTAGCCCTCACGCGCGGCTGTCCGGCGGCCTGTCGATTCTGCGGCTCCCCGGCCTTCTGGGGGCGCAAGGTGCGTTACCATTCCGCGGGCTGGTTTGTCGATCAACTGGAATTGCTCTTCAAGAAGGGCGTCCGCTTTTTCTATTTTTCGGACGACACGTTTACACTCCGTAAGCGTCTGGTCGTCGAAGTCTGTCAGGAGATCCTGGCCCGCCGGCTGGCCATTCAGTGGGTGGCCATCTCACGGGTCGATACGGTGGACGAAACGGTTCTGGCCTGGATGCGCAAAGCCGGCTGCATTCAGATCAGCTACGGTATCGAAAGCGGAAGCCGTGCCATCCGGGCCTTTCTCAATAAAAAAATCACTTCGGCGGACATCCACAAGGCTTTTGCTTTGACCACCCGCTACGGCATCCTGCCGCGGGCCTATTTTATTTACGGTTGCCCCGGTGACAGTGACGTCAGCATCCAGGAAACGCTGGATCTGATCAGGGCCGTCAAGCCGCTCGATGCCATTTTCTATATTCTGGATATCTTTCCGGGAACCGATCTTTACCGCGATTACCGGTTGCGCACCGGCAAAGACGACGATATCTGGCGCCAGCGGATCGAAGACCTGTTGTATTTTGAAACCGATCCGCGGATGTCAGCGGAAAAGGTGCGCATGTGGGGACAAACGCTGCGCGAGGGCTTCTATCGCCTGCTGCCGGATTTCGTAACGCAAATCGAACTGGTGGACGATCCGGCCTTTTACCGTTTGCACGCCGATTTTCTCTCCCGTCTCGGCCTGACTTTTCAACAGGGTGATTTTGCGCGCATTGCGGCCATACCTAATAAAGACCGGATCGCCCGAGACCTTTACAAACGGGCCTTGCGCTACCATCCCGATGCCCGCGCCTTTCTGGGACTGGCCCTTCGGGAGCAGCAGCGCGGCGCCTTCGAGGCGGCGGCCGCCACGGTCCGCGACGGGCTTGTCCGGAATCCGGGGGACGCGACCTTGACGACCTGCCTGGCCGTTAACTACATGAACATGGGCGCCTTCAACCAGGCCCTTGCGGAACTGCAGCGACTTCAGGAAACGCCGGATACGGTTGACATGACGATTGCCTGTCTGGAGGCCCTGGGGCGTGATCGCGAAGCCGATGAAGGGCGGCGAAAACGCCGCCCGGCGGCCGGGGGCCGGCCGGATTCGGACAAGGGGGATGGGCGCAATTGATACCGATCGCGCGGAACATGGCGTTAAAGCCGTTCAACACCTTCGGGGTGGCGTCGTCGGCCCGCTATTTCGCGGCCATCACCAAAAGCGACGAGGTGCGGGCGCTGTTGGACGACCCGGAACTTGCCGGGCAGCCGC
>JAERRP010000773.1 GCA_016735415.1 Desulfobacterales bacterium
GATACTGACCTGAAATACATGAGGCATGCCTTCATAAACATCCATCTTCACTTCTCCGTTAGTAATTTTTGATATGTACAACCGGATGCTTACTGTCTGTCTTTATGTACATATCAACTTTTTTGTCAATTACGGTGTAGTAGGTGGAGGTAACAGTTCCCATCATTTTGCCGCGACCCTTCCAAAGGGGCTTGGATTCCAGGACCTTGCGGACTTCTGCTTCTGTGGTATCAACGCTTGCATTGCTGACGAACTCGTCAGCCGCCATTTGACGAGCCAGCGTGTGGGCGGAAAATTTTTCGTCAACGAACGATTTTGGCAGATAGCGTGAATGGTTACTATGTGAGTCATAGGTGCCGGAGCTATAATTCAACGCACCGCCATAATTATTTTCAATGTTGATTATTTTTTTATGGCTGTCAACGATGGAGTATGAAAAGAACGCTGTATATTCCTTATAGGCTTTCATCATGTCGACAATCTGCCCGGGCTGTTCAATATTATACGCTTCCCAACTCAGGTAATAACTCGGCACAGATGTTTTAGAGATGATCTCGCCACCAGCGCGTTCTCTCTCTGTTCCTTCATCAGCCATGGTGTTCATCAGTACGACTTGGCCGCCTTTTGAGATACCACCATAGGGGATAAGACCGGCCCATGTTTGAAGTACCCGAGTCTTACCATCTGTATCGGTATGGTTTAAGACGATAAGACCGGTATAAAAGATCCCCATATAATCAAAATTAGCCCCGGCCCAGGCTTTGCCGTTTTTGTCAGTTACACCCATGACCGTGCATTTAGCTGGTGCCTTTGGATCATGCCCTTTTTTTTCTGTTTGCAGAAAACCAATACCGCCTCTGCTTTGACTTTCCAGGATTGCTTCATCGCTCATCCCGACGACCAGCAAAAGGTGGGGATCACGGTTTAAGGCTTCAGACAATCCTTTAATATACGCAGCGGCGTCAGGTGAAGACTTTTTCAGCCGTCCATAAACATCCTTTCCCTGAAATGATTTAGTCAGAGAAATAACGTTCAGACCCGGAAGCATTACGCCCAATGTCTCGTTAAAACGGTCAATGCCGTCTAAAATCTGATCTTTCGCTACTTCACCGACATGTTTACCAAGTTCATAGGTCGTGCCGGTAAACTTTACTTCGGCAATCTGGTCAGTGTGCTGGATAAGTTCGGCATGAGCCGTACCTGAAATACTGAGGGCAACGGTGGCTACCACTAAAAGAACTAATTTGAATTTTCTTAACTTCATAACGTTTTTCCTTTGTTTATTGTTGGAGTTTATTTAATCATCTTCAGTCTTCACGTTCCTAAGGTTAATTAAAAATAAATTGTAACACTGGCAAAGATATTCTGATCGTTTTTGAGTCCGCTAGACTTTCCACGGCGGTAGGAGCGCAAATCTTTGTCGTAATTTTTTTGATAGGTGAGGCTCCAGAAAGAGATGGGAGTAATTTCACCACCAATAGTGACATCAAGATTTCCTGCGCCTTCGTTTGAAAGGTCACCACTAATGAATTTTGTGTACCCAGGCCAGATCTGTACCCAGGCTCCTTTCCACCAGTTATTTGGGGAGTACACCAGAAGCGGGGCTGCATTTAGTCCACATCCGTTGTAGTGTTTAAAATCCTTGTCCCAGGTGTTTGCCACATTCAGTGCCAGAAAAAAAGACAAGTTTTCTCCCAGGCCAAAGGCGGGCATCGCTCCCACGGCAAGGGTGTTCTGCCCGTCGGTTCCCTTTAATGAACCTGCAACCTGCATATCCACCTGTGTGGCCCATCCCCGATAACCTGAGGTGACAGAGTAATCCATGTCAAAGATATGGAACCAGCGGGCCCGGCCATTGGTGAAATCGGAGCTGGAGCCTTTAACCCGATCGCCGGAATGGAAACCATAGCCAACCTCAAAAAGAACCATATCCTGAGTGCTAAGACCGATATTCCCGGTAACGCGCATTTCCCACATATGTTCGCCATTGGTGTAATCAGTATATTTAATACCGCCACCAGCATACGAATAAATCCTGGTCGGATCTGATGCATCAATGGCTTCTTCTGCAAATGCAGAAAAACTGAATATCATTAGCATAAGAATGCCAAGCATACTGATTAAACTAAGTGAGCAACATTTTTTCATCGTTATTGTCTCCTGTAAATTAAGTTAGTGACCTGTTGTTTTTGAGAAAAGATTAATAAATATGACACCAATGACTATGAATGACATACCGATAACACAGTGAAATTATTTATCTGAAAATCTATAATCCCTTCCTTTCGTAGGATCCATAATACGTTGTGCGACTACTGGTTTGCCGGCAATGGCGTTCTCAATGATTCGACATATTCCAGACCTCTCGTTTCCGAAACTTCATGGAAATAGATTTCCGGAGCTTCGTCGGCAAGCTCCATGGCGCTCAACACCCGAAAGTAGAGTTCGGATCGGATATGTCTATCC